>CAMDRY010000035.1 GCA_945906975.1 Bordetella parapertussis
GGAGCAGCGGCTCCGCTGCCATTGGCCGAAGACCAAGTCATTGCGAGGAGCGGAGCGACGAAGCAATCTTGTGGCATGGTCAAGGACGTCCTAATAGCGACGAGATTGCTTCGCTGCGCTCGCAATGACAAACGAATACGGGGAAATGCAGCCCGGCATTAATTCCGAGAACATTAATTTCTAGAACATTAATTTCTAGAATATTAATTCCTAGAACATTAAGTCCTGGAACATTAATTCCAAGAACATCAATTTCTAGAACAAGTGCACCGACAGCGGCGCAAAGAATCCGATCAGGCAAAACACCACCGCCGCGACACCCAGCGCAGCCGATCCCCACATCAGTGCCACCACGCCGGTGATCACCTGGGCCGAGGCGAGCACGATGGCGATTTGTGTCGCCGCGGAGGCGAGTTCGTAGTGGTGATAGGCGGCGAGGTTGCGGTCGCGGCTTTTTTCTGCCGCCTTGGCGCGAGCGGCCAATTCCTTGCGGCCTTCCTGTGTCTCCGGTTCGCTGTCGTAGCGCGCCGCGGTTTTTTTCCAGTCGTCGGCGCGTTTTTGCAGCAATTCCTTGGCGGCTGCGCCGGGGCCGCGCGCGATCTCCAGTTCCGCCGACTCCGCGGCGGTGCGCAGCGTGGTCATGCGTATGGTCTTGGCCTGGAAAAACGCCCAGTGGTTGGATGCCTCGATGTTCAGCGTCAGCGCCAGCGTTTGCGCGCTCTTGCCCAGGGTCTCCGAAAACGCCAGCACCACGGCCAGTATGGAGATGAACATGGCGATTTTTTTGTTCGACGGATCTAAATGCGCGCCTCCGGACATGGTGGCCTCCTTGCAGGTTGAAGAGTTTTGACTGGGCGCAATGATGCCATTGTTTTGCGGCGCGGATAAGCCTTGTTGTCCCGGTGCAGGCAAAGGGTCGCGCACCCGGGTGTAGCTCCCGGGTGTAGCACTCTGATTGCGCCGTGGTCAGCGACTGGACAGCGCCAAGGTGGATCCCGCTCAGGCGCGGGCGCGGTGCAACTTGCCGGCGGGGGCGAGTTGGGCCCCGAGTTGCTCGCGCAAGACTTCGCCGAGCAATATCAGCGCCGGACCCGCGCCGCTTGCGGCGGCAATACGCGGCAGTGCGTCCAGGGTGTCGTAGCGCACGCTGGCATCGGGCAGGGACAGGTTCTCAAGAATCGCAACGGGTGTGTCCGCCGACATGCCGCGGGCGATCAGTGTGACGCTGATCATTTCTGCCTGACCCGCGCCCATGTAGATTGCCGCCGTATCGGCGCCGATGGCGCTGGCGGCCCAGTCGCCGGCATGCTCGGTGTCGCCCACGCGCGGCGTGAGGAAGGCGACGTTGCGTGACAGGCCGCGGCGCGTCAGCGAGACGCCGATCTGCGCGCTGGCGGCGAGCGCGGCGGTGATGCCGGGCACCACTTCGAAGGCGATGTCCGCCGCTGACAGGGCGTCGATCTCCTCCTGGGCGCGACCGAACAGCATAGGGTCGCCGCCCTTGAGGCGTATGACGATTTTGTGTTTTTGTGCCGCATCGACCAGTCGTTTGTTGATGAATTTCTGCACCGTGGAATGTTTGCCGCAGCGTTTGCCCACTGCTATTTTTTCCGCCTTGGCGGCAAGCGCGAGCGTTTCAGGGTGAACCAGGGCGTCATGGAACACGATGTCCGCCGCCTCGAGCAGGCGCGCGGCGCGCAGGGTCAGCAGGTCGGGCGCACCCGGACCGGCACCCACCAGATAGACGGTGCCCTTCACGCGCCCGATCCGGTGCGGCGGCGAAATAGCGGCTGGGGACGTTCCACCGAGCTCTGGTAGGCCTCGCTGAAATCGCCGAATGCGCCCAGCGCTTGCGCCGCGTCCTGGTCCTCGCGCAGCGCGATGGCGTCAAAGCCGACGCGGGACAGGTAAAAAATATTGTCGCGCAGCACGTCACCAAAGGCGCGCAGTTCGCCGCCGAAGCCGTGGCGTTCGCGCAGCAGGCGGGCGGTGGAGTAGCCGCGGCCGTCGGTGAAGGCGGGAAAGTGCACGGCGATGAGCGGCAGCACGGCAAAGTCGGGGGCCAGCAGCGCGGGCTCCTCCTCGGGCTTGAGCCAGACGCCGGTGCGCCCCACGCGCTTGAGCAGCACTTCGCGCTTGCCCAGCCACAGTGACAGCGGGACGATGACATCGCCACAGGCGGTGAAGGCCTCGCCTTCTTGTAGCAGCGTCCAGGTGTCGGCTGCGGTGGCGAGTTTGCGATGCTTGATGAGTGTCGGCATGGTCGAATCCAATCCAATAGGTCGGTCTGGCTGTTCAGGCGCTCAGCGTTTCCGGTGTTTCTGGTGTTTCTGGTGTTTCTGGCGTTCCTGGCGCTGGTGTTGTTGTTGTTGCGCGCGCGTAAACCTGTTGCTTGAAGGGCTCCAGGCCGATGCGCCGCACGGTGTCGATAAAGCGCTCCGCGTCGCCGTCACGACGCTCGATGTAGCAGTCGATGAGCTTCTCAATCACGTCCGGAATTTCTTCCTGCGCAAAGGACGGCCCAAGCACCTTGCCCAGCGAGGCGTCGACGCCCTGCGAGCCGCCGATCGACACCTGGTACCACTCCTCGCCGGCCTTGTCCACGCCAAGCACGCCGATATGGCCGAGGTGGTGGTGGCCGCAGGAGTTGATGCAACCGGAAATATTCAGGTCGAGCTCGCCGATGTCGTGCAGATAATCGAGGTCATCAAAGCGGCGCGTGATCGCATCGGCGACCGGCAGCGACTTGGCGTTGGCGAGCGAGCAAAAGTCGCCGCCGGGGCAGGCGATGATGTTGGTCAGCAGGCCGATGTTCGGGGTGGCGAGACCCAGCGCCTTGGCGGCTTGCCATATGGCGATCAGGTCGGACTTGCGTACGTCGGCGAGAATCAGGTTTTGCTCGTGCGAGACGCGCAGTTCACCAAAGGCGTAACTGTCGGCCAGCGCGGCGATGGCGTCCATCTGGTCGGCCGTGGCATCACCGGGTGCGACGCCGGTCTTCTTGAGCGACAGCGTCACCGCAGCGTAGCCGGGCAGCTTGTGCGCGTGCACGTTGCGTTTGACCCAGGCGGCAAAGCCGGGGCGCGTTGCCAGCGCCAAATCGAATTCGACGTCGTTCGCCTTCAGCACCTGGTATTGCGGGCGCGTAAAGCGCGCTTCGATGCGTTCGATTTCTTCGGCTATCAGTGTCGCCGGGCCATCTTTCAGATGGGCCCATTCTTCCTCGACCTTTTGCGCAAACACCGCCGGCGTGAGTTCCTTCACCAGGATCTTGATACGCGCCTTGTACTTGTTGTCGCGGCGGCCGTAGCGGTTGTACACGCGCAACACGGCGTCAAGATAGCTCAGCAGGTGCTGCCAGGGCAGGAATTCACGGATGAAGTGACCGATGATGGGCGTGCGGCCTAGCCCGCCGCCGACCAGCACACGAAAGCCGGTTTCGCCGGCGGCGTTTTTTACCGCCTGCAGGCCGATGTCGTGCACCTGGATCGCGGCGCGGTCGGTGGTGGCACCGGTCACGGCGATCTTGAACTTGCGCGGCAAAAAGGCGAATTCGGGGTGTAGCGTCGACCATTGACGGATCAGCTCGCACCAGAGGAATGAATCGACGATCTCGTCGGGCGCGATGCCGGCGAAATGGTCGGTGGTGGTGTTGCGCACGCAATTGCCCGAGGTCTGGATGGCGTGCATTTCAACCGATGCGAGTTCGGCGAGGATGTCCGGCACTGACTCGAGCGTCGGCCAGTTGAACTGGATGTTTTGCCGGGTGCTGAAGTGACCGTAGCCGCGGTCGTAGGTGCGCGCGATATGCGCGAGTTTGCGCAGCTGCTTCGCCGACAGCAGGCCGTAGGGAATGGCCACGCGCAGCATCGGCGCATGGCGCTGGATGTAGAGGCCGTTTTGCAGGCGCAGCGGACGGAAGTCGTCCTCCGACAGCTTGCCTGCGAGGTATCGCCGTGTCTGGTCGCGGAACTGCGCGACGCGTTCGTCAACAATGCCCTGGTCGATTTCGTCGTATTGGTACATGGCTTCACCGAAAGTTGACGCGGCCCTGGGTGCGGAACCGCGAAAGTGCATTTGCTTATTTGGAGGCTTCCCAAACAGGACGCAATCGTAATAAACTCCGGTTATTATTAAAAAGAATAACAATAGATATATAAATAACTAAATCGTATATATAAAAGGCAAGATCATGAATTTTCAGCAATTACGCTACGTGCGCGAGACGGTTCGTCAGGGTTTGAACCTGACCGAAGCGGCCAATACCCTGCATACCTCGCAGCCGGGGGTGTCCAAGCAGATCAAGGAATTCGAAGAAGAGTTGGGTATCGAGATCTTCGAGCGCCGCGGCAAGCGTTTTGTCGCCCTCACCGAGCCGGGCGAGGCGGTGCTGAAAATTGTCGAGCGTGTGCTACAGGAGGTGGACAACCTCAGGCGGGTCGGCAGCGAATTCCAGGACAAGCGCGCCGGCACGCTGACTGTGGCCACCACCCACACGCAGGCGCGCTATGCGCTACCCAAGGTCGTGCATGAATTCAAGAAGCGTTATCCCAAGGTCAAGCTGACCTTGCAGCAGGGCAATCCGCCGCAACTGGCGCAGATGGCCATCACCGGTGGGGCCGACATCGCCATCGCCACCGAATCGCTGGACCACTATCCGCAGTTGCTGGCCTTGCCGGCCTATACCTGGCACCACTGCGTGGTGGTGCCGCCCAAGCATCCGCTGGCCAAGCTCGAGCGCCTGACGCTGGAGGAGCTGGCCAAATATCCTATCGTCACTTACGACCCGGCGTTCACCGGGCGCTCGCACATCGACGAGGCCTTCACCACGCGCGGACTCAAGGCCGACATCGTGCTGTCGGCCATCGACTCGGACGTGATTAAGACCTATGTCGAGCTTGGCCTAGGCGTGGGCATTGTTGCGGCCATGGCCTTCGATGCCAAACGCGACAGCCATCTTCGTGCCATCGACGCCGGCCACCTGTTCCGCTCCTCCACCACGCGCGTTGCGCTGCGCCGCGGCGCGATGATGCGCGGCTACGCTTATGAGTTCATCGAGTTGTTTGCACCGCAACTGACGCGCAAGACCATAGACAAGGCGATGGCGGGTGGGCAGGAGAATTACGAGTTGTAACAGTGCTTACGGGCACAGGCGCCCGTCCGCATTCGCATGCTCCCAATAGCCCGATGTTTGCCGGCCCATTTTCCGGGCTATTGTCATTGTCATCGCTATCTTGTCATTGTTATGAGGCAGCGCTGACCAAGTCCTGAAAATAAGACCGCCTCAACCAGCTTCCCGCGGCAGTGGGGGATATGCAAGAGGACTTGCCCCTTGTTCGGTGAATGCTTGATTTGTTAAGCATTGTTAAGAGTTGTGGCCTGTGATACTTTGGGTGCTCTCCCCATGTTGCGTATCTCAGCTTATGAGAACAGCGTGAGAACAGCGATTCTCCAATGTTCATGAGCCGCCGCCTTACTCCGGCCGCGGTCGTCACGCTCTACGCGCTATTTGCCGCGTTCTGGATTGTTGCGTCCGCTGTTCTGGTCGCCACGACAATCGATGATCCGATGCTGAAAAGCCGCATCGCGGTGCTAAATGGATTTTCTTTTGTTCTGGCCTCAAGCGCGCTGCTCTACTGGCTGATAAGCCAATTCACGGGGGTGTCGGAAGTCGGGCAGGCAGCGGCCTTGGCGCAGGGTGGTTTGCAGCCGCTGTCGCGCTTGCGCACGACACTGGCCGCGCTGTTCATGCTCGTGCTGATCGTTCCGGTCGCCGGTGTATCGGTGTTGTTTTTGTATTCCGATCAAACGGAACAAGAGGCCCAATCAAACCTTGTGGCCATCGCCAGAATCAAGGTCGGTCAAATCGAGCGCTGGCTGACTGAACGCCAAGGCGATGCCGAGAGCCTGATCGCCGGCGCCGGATTCACCACGCGTGTCTTTGCCTGGCAACGCACCGGCGATACGAAAGAGCTGGAATTGGTGCGGTCCCAGTTGGAAGCACTGCGCAAGGCATTCACCTACGACTCGGTCGCCCTCTTTAACGCAGACGCAAAACGCGTGCTAAGCGTGGGCCAGCCGTTTGTGCTGGTCCCCGAACTTGCGGCGCTGTTGGTAAGCACCCTTGCGGACGGCAAGATACGCCGCAGCCAGCTGTATGTTGATGCGCACGGACACCCGAGCCTGACGCTGGTAGCGCCATTGCGCGCGCCAGGCGCGAGCTCGGCGTCGCTTGCCGTGGTGATGCATATCAATGCAGGTACTTTTCTCTTTCCATTTGTGCAGGAATGGCCGACGGCCAGTCCAAGCGGCGAGACATTGTTGGTGCGCCGCGATGGCGATGCTGTGCTTTACCTCAACAAGTTGCGCTACGGCGTGGACGCCTTGTCGCTGCGTTTGCCTTTGTCGCAAAAGCAAGTGCCCGCCGTGGCGGCAATTTTGTCGTCAAAAGCAGGGGTAACCACCGGCGTGGATTATCGCGGCATCGAAGTGCTCGCCGCTTATCAGCCGGTACAGGGCAGCGATTGGCAGCTGATTGCCAAGATGGATCGCAGCGAAGCCCTGGCCCCCTTGTATCAACTCGCCTTTTGGATCAGTGCGATTGTCCTGCTTGCGGTTGCCGCGGTGACCGCCGCGCTGATGCTGCTTGTGCGCAGGCAAAGATATGCCGACATGCTGGTCGCGCAGTCGCAGACAGACAAGTTGTTGACGCGGTTTTATGACATGCCCTTTGTCGGCATGGCCATCACCGAGCCTGACTCCAAACGCTGGGGCCGTTTTAACGACCAGCTTTGCCTAATTTTGGGCTATTCGCGCGCTGAGCTAGCAGAAAAAACCTGGTCTGCGCTGACGCACCCGGACGACTTGCAAAAAGACGTGGTCGAGTTTGACCGCGTCATGCGCGGTGAGTCCGAGGGCTATACCTTGGAGAAGCGTTTCATCCGCAAGGATGGCACTGTGGTGTTCGCCGAAATCAACGTGCGTTGTGTCCGCAGGCCGGACGGTCGCGCTGAGTCGTTTTTCGCCACTGTGCAAGACATCACGCAGCGCAAGCAGATTGAGGCGCGCGCGCAGCGCCTGAGATCGCTTTATGCGGCCTTGAGCGATAGCAACGCGGCGGTTGCACGATCCCGCGCTGCGCCGGAATTGTTCGAGCACATTTGCCGCATTGCAGTCGAGTCGGGCGGCATACAAATGGCGTGGATAGGCCTCGTCGATGCACATTCGGGCATGCTCGGCCGGGTCGCCAGCTTTGGTTCCGGACAGGATTACCTCAAAAATATACAAATATCGGTTGATGCCGCGAGCCCCTATGGCCACGGTCCCACCGGCACTGCCGTGCGCGAATGCCGCGCGCTGTGGTGCCAGGACTATCAGACCGACCCCATGGTCACGCCATGGCGCGAGAGCGCCGCGCGTGCCGGATGGGGCTCATCGGCCTCGTTGCCGATCCAGCGCAAAGGCCTTGTGATGGGCGCGCTTACGCTCTACGCGGACGAGAAAAACGCCTTTGACGCATCGGCGCAGCAGCTGTTGATCGAGATGACGGCCAGCATCAGTTTTGCAATGGACAAATTTGCGGATGAAGCGCTACGCCTGGTCGCAGAACAGTCCTTGCGTGAAAGCGAGGCAAGGAGCCGCAGCTTGATCAAGGCCATCCCGGATACTATTTTGGTCAACCGGCGCGATGGCGAATACCTCAACTTCGTCGCCGCGGATCCGGATGCGCTACCGCTACCGCCGGATCAACTGCCGGGCAAGAAGGTCGGCGCCGTGTTGCCGGCGCCGATTGCCAACCAGTACATGCAGGCTTTTGCCCGCGCCCTGGATTCGGGCGCGTTGCAGGAATTTATCTACACTTTGCCCAACGGCGGCGTGGAAAAGCATTTCGAGACCCGCGTGCTGCCCATGGAGGGGGACACGGTCATTTCAATCGTGCGTGATGTCTCTGCACAATGGCGGGCGCAATTGGAAATTACGCAGTCGGAAGAACGCTTTCGCATCTTGTTCGACCAGGTCATTACCGGCATCTATGTTATCCAGGAGGGCAGGTTCAGCTTTGTGAACCGCCGCTTTGCCCAGATGTTCGGTTACGACTCGCCGCAAGATATGCTCGGTCGCGAGGCGCTGTCTGTGGTGGCTGAGTCCTCGCGCGAACTGATGACCGAAAATTTGCGGCCGCTATTGACGGAAGAGGGGAATCCGGTCGCCTTCGTCAGCGTCGGCCTGCGCAAGGATGGTTCGACTTTCGACATGGGCTCGCATGGTTCGGTTGCGACCTTCGCCGGCACGCCGGCGGTCGTCGGCATGGCGCAGGACATCTCCGAGAAAAAACGCGCCGAGGACCAGGCCGCGCGCTATCTTGCGCAGCTGCAGACCGCCTTCATGCGCACCGTGGAGGTGGCCACGACCATAGGCGAGATGCGCGATCCGTATACGGCCGGACACGAAAAGCGTGTGGCAAAGATCGCCATGGCGATCGGCGCCGAGCTTGGTTTTGATGCGCAGCGGATCGAGGGCTTGCGCGTCGCCGGCTACCTGCATGATGTCGGCAAGGTCACCATTCCGGCCGAGATACTGTCCAAGCCGGGAAAACTGAGCGCGGTGGAGTACCAACTGATCAAGGGCCACGCGCAGGCCAGCTACGACATCCTCAAGGAGGTCGATTTTCCGTGGCCGGTGGCGCAGGTGGCGTTGCAGCACCATGAACGCATCGACGGCAGTGGCTATCCGCAAGGCCTCAAGGGCGAGGCCATCTTGTTCGAGGCGCGCATCCTGGCGGTGGCCGACACCATGGAGGCGATGTCCTCGCACCGGCCTTATCGCCCCGGATTGGGCCTGGACAAGGCGTTGGCGGAAATTGAACGTGGTCGCGGGACAAGTTATGACGCGGCGGTGGTGGATGCCTGCCTCAAACTATTTCGCGAAAAGGGCTACGCCCTGCCAGCCTAGCTGCGCTGCGCGTCGGCATCCGTTCGGTCTATAGCCCGAGCCGTTGCGGTCGCCTTACGATGGCATCCGTTCGGGCTATAGCCCGAGCCGTTGCCATATCGTCGAGACAGGCCCCGCCTGGTTCATCGAGTAAAAATGCAGGCCGGGGGCGCCTTGCGAGAGCAGTTTGTCGCACAGCTCGGTGATGACGTCGAGGCCGAAGCTGCGGATGGAGGTGCTGTCGTCGCCGTAGCCCTGCATTTTCAGGCGCAGCCAGCGCGGGATCTCGGTGCCGCAGGCGTCGGAGAAGCGCGCCAGTTGCGAGAAGTTGCCTATGGGCATGATGCCCGGCACGATGGGGATGGCGATGCCCGCCGCCTCGCACTCGTCGATAAAGCGGAAGTAAGCATCGGCATTGAAGAAATATTGCGTGATGGCCGCATCGGCGCCGGCATCCACCTTTTGCTTGAAATGACGCAAATCCTCCTGCGGGCTGCGCGCCTGTGGGTGCATTTCCGGATAGCAGGCCACCTCGATGTTGAAGTGCTCGCCGGTTTGTTCGCGGATAAAGGACACCAGTTCGCTGGCGTAGCGCAGGTCGCCGACGCTCGCGGCGCCCGATGGCAGGTCGCCGCGCAAGGCGACGATGTGGCGTATGCCCTTTGACTTGTAAAGATCCAGCGTCGCGGCGATGTCGGCCCGGGTCGAACCTATGCAGGAAATGTGCGGTGCGGCGTCATGGCCATCGGCGATGATTTCGAGCACCGAGGCGAGGGTCCTGTCCTGCGTCGAGCCGCCGGCCCCATAGGTGACGGAAAAAAACCGTGGTTTGAGCTGCGCAAGCTGTTTCCAGGTGGCGCGCAGTTTTTCTATGCCTTCGGGCGTTTTGGGCGGAAAGAATTCGAAACTGAAGCTGCGGGGGAACTGCTTCTGACTTTCCATAGGGGCGGGTGCCTCCAAAGAAGGGGCCGCATCAGCGGCGAAAAGCCGGCGCGCTGTTTGCGGCGCGGTTGACGCGAGTCGTGCGACCGACGACTCGCGCCAAACCGTTTAAGGCTTGCGGCCTTAGTAGCGGTAGGCTTCGGGCTTGAACGGACCGGCCTTGGTGACGCCGATGTAGTTTGCCTGCGCATCGGTGAGCTCGGTCAGCTGGGCGTTGAGTGTTTTCAACTGCAGCCGCGCAACTTTCTCATCGAGGTGCTTGGGCAGCACATAGACGCCGACCGGGTACTTCGTCGGGTTGGTAAAGAGCTCGATCTGCGCGATGGTCTGGTTGGCAAACGAGGAGCTCATTACATACGAAGGATGGCCGGTGCCGCAACCGAGATTGACCAGGCGTCCCTCGGCCAGCAGGGTGATGCGTTTGCCGTCGGGGAAAATCACATGGTCGACCTGTGGCTTGATGTTCTCCCAGGTGTACTGCTTGAGCGACGCGACTTCGATTTCGTTGTCGAAGTGGCCGATGTTGCAGACGATGGCCTCGTTTTTCATTTTCTTCATGTGCTCGTGCGTGAGCACCTGGAAGTTGCCGGTGGCCGTGACAAAGATGTCGGCCTTGTCGCAGGCGTAGTCCATGGTCACGACGCGATAGCCTTCCATCGCCGCCTGCAGTGCGCAGATCGGGTCGATTTCCGTCACCCAGACCTGGGCTGACAGGGCGCGCAGCGCCTGTGCCGAACCCTTGCCCACGTCGCCGTAACCGGCGACCACGGCAACCTTGCCGGCGATCATCACATCGGTGGCGCGCTTGATGCCGTCCACCAGTGATTCGCGGCAGCCGTAAAGGTTGTCGAACTTGCTCTTGGTGACCGAGTCGTTGACGTTGATCGCCGGGAAGGCGAGCTGGCCGTCTTTGTGCATCTGGATCAGGCGTTTCACGCCGGTGGTGGTCTCTTCTGACACACCCTTGATCTGCTTGAGGCGGGTCGAGTACCACTTCGGATCACGGGCGATGGTCGCCTTGATCGAGGCGAACATGATGATCTCCTCTTCGCTGCCCGGATGGTTGAGCAGGGACAGATCCGTCTGGGCGCGGGTGCCAAGGTGCAACAGCAGCGTGGCGTCGCCGCCGTCATCGAGGATCATGTTGCTGAAGCCGCCGTCGGCCCACTCGAAAATCTTGTGGGTGTATTCCCAGTATTCGGTGAGGTTCTCGCCCTTGTAGGCGAACACCGGCGTGCCGCCCGCAGCGATGGCTGCGGCGGCGTGGTCTTGTGTTGAGTAGATGTTGCACGAGGCCCAGCGCACCTCGGCACCGAGCGCCTTGAGCGTCTCGATCAGCACCGCGGTCTGGATGGTCATGTGCAGCGAGCCGGTGATGCGTGCACCGCGCAGCGGCTGGGTGGCGGCGAATTCCTTGCGGATCGCCATCAGGCCGGGCATCTCTGTTTCGGCGATGCGGATTTCCTTGCGGCCCCAATCGGCCAGGCCCAGATCGGCCACTTTGAAATCGTTGAATGCTTTGGAATCTTTGGACTTAAGTACGGCGCTCATCACGCGCTCCTTTCAGTGTCGAAAAAAGTTCGTGAGCGCCGTTGCGGTGGTGATTGCCTCGAGCCTGGCGGCCATCCGGATGGATGACGCGTCGCAACGCTCCTCGAAGCGGACGTAAGTATAGCGCAACTGCCTTGCTGCGCGCCAGCGCCGGCTCGGAGTTTGCAGTGAAAGTTGCCCCGAAACCCGCGCCAGACGGGCGTTTCCGGGCATTATCTATTTTTTTAATGGCGCTCACGCCGCCCACAGCGCAGCAAGGTTGGTAAAACCCCACGCCGCCGGATTTTCGCGGCCGATGATGCGATCGTGGGTGTCAGGCCGTGCCAGGTCGATGAGTTGCGGGGGGATTTGCGCGCCCGACTCGATGGCATAGAAGGCCCGTACGCGCGGCATCAGCAGCGAGCCTTCGGACTGTTCCACCACCACGCCCAGTCGCCCGGATTCCAGAGCGACCAGCGACCCGACCGGATAAATGCCCAGGCATGCGACGAAGGCCTCGAATAGCGTTTCGTCAAAGTGTCCCCCTACCCATTGGGCCATTTTGCCTAGTGATTCAGCCGGGTCCCAACCGTCCTTGTAGGGGCGGTTGGAGGTGACGGCATCGTAGACATCGCAAATCGCGCTCATCTTGGCGAACCTGCTGATCTGCCCGTCGGCCAGCCGGTGCGGGTAGCCGGAACCATCTATTTTTTCGTGGTGATGCAAGCAGATATCGAGCGGCACCAGGCCGGCGCTGCCACCTTGCAACAGCAGACGGTGACCGTGCTCCGGATGCCGCTTTACCTGGGCAAACTCAGCGTCGGTGAGTTTGCCCGGTTTGTTCAGGATGTCGAGCGGGATGCCACCTTTGCCCAGGTCATGCAGCATGCCGCCCAGGCCGGCCTGCCGCGTCTGCTCTTCATCGAGGCCGAGCTGTTTTGACAGCGCCACCATCATCGCGCAGACGGCCACCGAATGCATATAGGTGTAGTCATCGCGTGTCTTCAGTTGCGCCAGGCTGATCAGCGCGTGCGGGTTGCGCATGACCGAATTGGTGATTTCCTCCACTATCGGCATCGCGCTTTCGGCGTTAATGGCCCGGCCCATGCGCACTTCGTTGAACATTGATGCGACCGCCGGTTTTGCGCGCGCGCACAGTTCACCGGCGCGCTCGAGTTCGGCTTTCAGGCTGATGCGCGCGGGGCCGCCGGCGGGCGGCGTGGCGGCGAAAAGCTTTTCTTGCGCCTGCTCCCCGACTGCTTCTTCCGTCCCTGTCACGCCCCCGATCATTTCGACATCAAGGCCCAGTGCGGTGTCTATCCACAGCTCACGCACGCTGCTGCCGAGCAGTCTTTGCAAGGCTTTCGGGTCGTCCAGCGCGAATGCGCTTTTCCAGAACGGATGGTCCATCCATGAGCCGCACAGCGCGTGGATATACATGCCGAGTCGAAGCTGGTTGGTGTTGATGCGCTTGAGCATGCTGCTCTTTTGCAAAGGTGAGTCCGACATATTAAGTGTAGCGGCGGGCAGCTCTGGCACGGAACAGCGGTGCAAAAACCCGGTGATTCCTTGTTTGATTGTTCACCGCCCTTGCGCCACGCCAAGCTAAGCCGCTATCCTCGCGGCATATTTTTATCGAAAGCCGACAATGAGCAGCAGTGACAATCAGAATCACAATCAGAATCAGAATCAGAATCAGAATCCCAATCCCAATCCCAATCAGAATCCCAATCCCCATCGGAACGATCGTGGCGATGCCAACGCCAACGCCAACGCGCTCGCGCGCATGCTGGCAAGCACCCCTTACTGGAGCGGCGTGCGCAGTGCGCGCGAGGCGATCGGGCTGCCTGATCGCGTGCTGCTGCACGCCGGTCCGCCGCTGGCCAACCCGCGCCAGCCACCGCCGCCGATGCGCAACGCGGCGGTGCTCGCCTGCCTGCACGAGGGCTGGGCGTCTAGCGAAGCGGCGGCCGAGCAACTCATCGCCAGCGGCGCGGTCACGCTCGAGCCCTCCTTTCTGCACCGCGTGTCGATCCCGCTGGTGGCCATGGTTTCAGCGGGCACGACACTGGCCGAGATCAGCGATGGCCGGCGCAGCTGGTTCGCGTTTCTTGGCACCGGCGCCGGTGCGCAAATGCGCTTTGGCTCGCGCGATCGCGCCGTCATAGATCGCCTGGCGTTTCGCGAGCGCGAACTGGCGCCCGGCTTTGCCGCTTTGCTCGACACGCCGGTCGACCTGCTGTCTATCGCGCGTTCGGCGCTGACCGAAGGCGACGATTTGCACAACCGCCTGTCCAGCGGCAATGCCGTGCTGCACGCGGTGCTATCCACGCGCAAGACCGAATCAGATTCTGCCAAGGCGGCGCTGCGCACCGTGCTCGAGGCGCCTTTGTACTTTCTCAACCTGTGGATGCCCGCCTGCGCGCTGATGCTCGATGCCGCCGCCGGCACGCCCGGCGCAACGCTGGTGACCAAAATGTGCGCCAACGGCGAGGTTGCCGGCATTCAGCTCGCCGGCTTGCCCGGCCGCTGGTTCAGCGCGCCAGCCGAACTGGTGAAGGGGCCGTTCATGAAGGGCGCCCCTGACAATCCGCAATTTCCACCCGCCACCGGCGACAGCGGCATCATCGACGCCTTCGGCCTGGGCGGCCAGGTGCTGCGTCGTGCGCCCAGCCTGCTGGCGGCGTTCGCGCCCTGGTTGCCGCAAGGGGATGAAGCGCGCGCGCTGTCCCAACTCGCCGGCCCGCACCTTGTGCTCGGTGTGCCCATAGGCCTGGATGCGGCGGCGGTGGCGGCGAGCGCAAAATCACCGTTACTGTCGACCGGCATGGTCTCGGCCGACGGTCGCGGCCTGCTTGGACGCGGTATTTGCGCTATGCCGGTGAGCTTGTTTGCCGAGGCCGCGGCGGCGGTCAGCGCGTAATGCCGAGCGCTTAGCGCACGACCGGCGCAAATTTTCCCGTCATTGCGAGCGTAGCGAAGCAATCTCGTGGTGCGGTGATCTGGTTATTTGAGCGATGAGATTGCTTTGCTGCGCTCGCAATGACGG
>CAMDRY010000036.1 GCA_945906975.1 Bordetella parapertussis
ACGCTTGCTTCGGCGATCGCAGCCACCATCGCCAACGGACTGGACATTCCCGAAGCGGTGCACGAGGCGCAGGAATACACCTGGCAATCGCTGGCTGCGGCGTTCCGTCCGGGAATGGGACAGAACATCCCGGATCGGTTTTTCTGGGCGCGCGATATGGATGACAAAAACGGCAGCGGTTCCACCTAAGTCCGCTTTTGCGCCCGTCGGCGCTCTAATACTGTCACGTCGCGCATCAAACCCAATAAAGCAACACTACCGAGCACAGCCATGGCCACCCCCAGTTCCACATCCCAAGCTCAACGCCTCGTGCGCGGGCTGTACGCGATCACACCGGATCAGATCGACACAGCGGTCCTTGTCAGCCGCGTAAGCCATGCGATCGCCAGCGGCATCACCTTGCTGCAATACCGGACCAAAGCTGCGGGTCTGCGTCTGCGGCGTGAACAAGCGGGCGCGATTCTGCCGCTTTGCCGCGAAGCGGGCGTAACCCTCATCATCAACGACGACTTGGAGCTGGCCCTCGAAATCGAGGCAAACGGCGTGCATCTTGGCGCCGAAGACGGGGATATTGCCGCGGCCCGTGAAGCGCTCGGGCCGCGGCGCTTACTCGGCGTGTCCTGCTACAACCGCGCAGGACTCGCGCGCAATGCCAAAAAGGCCGGCGCTGATTACGTTGCCTTCGGCAGCATTTTCCCGTCCCCGACAAAACCCGGCGCGGTGCGCGCGCAGCTGGAAATGCTGTCCGCCGTGCGCAAGGAGCTGGGTCTGCCCATTGTCGCCATCGGTGGCATCACGCATCGCAATGCAGCGCAGGTGGTCACCGCCGGCGCGGATGCGGTGGCGGTGATCAGCGACCTCTTTGATGCGCCGGATATTGCCGAACGCATCGAACAGTTCAATTCGATATTCGCAACCCACACCGCGCTCGTTGCGGATGCCGACGCCGGCGTCTAGGGCATGCCGTGCGCGCGGCGCGTCAGAAGAGCGATTAAAATGCCACTCGGGCACCCGGCAATGCCCGTCTGGCGCGGCTTCCCAGGCCGTCCCCTCCGGGACCGGGAGCCAAACCCAAACACATTTTTCCTCACATCCTGATTTTGTCTTGTCTGGGTTTTTATCATGACCAAAAACGAACAACTGTTTGAACGCGCGCAGCGCACCATCCCCGGCGGAGTCAATTCCCCGGTCCGCGCATTTCGTTCCGTAGGCGGCACGCCGCGCTTTTTCGAGCGTGGCGCTGGCGCCCATGTCTGGGACGCCGACGGGAACAAATACATCGACTACGTCGGATCCTGGGGGCCGATGATTCTGGGTCACGCCCATCCGGACGTCCTTGCCGCGGTGCAGGCGCGTGCCGTGCACGGCCTGTCCTTCGGCGCGCCGACAGAGATTGAAATCGACCTGGCCGAAACCCTGTGCCGCTTGGTGCCGAGCATGGATATGGTGCGTCTGGTCAGTTCGGGCACCGAGGCGACAATGAGCGCCGTTCGCCTCGCACGCGGCTTCACCGGACGATCGCGCCTGATCAAGTTTGAAGGCTGCTATCACGGCCATGGCGATGCGATGCTGGTGAAGGCCGGTTCGGGCGCGCTGACGCTGGGTCAGCCAAGTTCAGCCGGCGTTCCGCCGGAAACGGTCGCGAACACCACAGTGCTCACCTACAACGATGTCGCGGAGCTCGACAGCTTCTTCGCCCGAGCCGGGGCTGATGTCGCCGCGGTGATCGTTGAACCGGTCGCCGGCAACATGAATCTGGTGGCACCGACCCCGCAGTTTTTGTCGGCGTTGCGCACCCTTTGCACCAAGCACGGGGCAGTGTTGATTTTCGACGAAGTAATGACCGGCTTTCGCGTCGCGCTTGGCGGGGCCCAGGCGCGCTATGGTGTGACACCCGATCTGACGACGCTTGGCAAGGTCATCGGTGGCGGCATGCCGGTCGGAGCGTTCGGCGGTCGCCGCGACATCATGCAAAAAATCGCCCCCCTCGGCCCGGTTTACCAGGCCGGTACCCTGTCGGGCAACCCGGTTGCGGTCGCCGCCGGCCTCGCAACCCTCAAAGCCGTGGCCGCGCCGGGCTTTTTCGATCGCCTTGAGCAAACAACGCGCATGCTGACCGAGGGTCTCACCGATGTCGCAAAGAAGCACGGCATTGCGTTTTCGGCGCAGGCTATTGGCGGCATGTTCGGGATTTATTTCAGTGCCGACGTGCCGCGTTCATTTGAACAGGTCATGCAAAGCGACAAAGCGCGTTTTAACCGTTTTTTCCACGGCATGCTTGACCACGGCGTCTACTTCGCTCCTTCGGCCTATGAAGCCGGCTTCATCTCCGCCGCACACACGCCCGAGGATATTGCAACAACCCTGACGGCGGCGGCGGCCGTGTTCGCTCAAATCAAATCGCAGTAGCGAAAACGTCGTCGCACGGCGAACCTGCGGCAAAACCGGACCGGCCTGCGTGACGCAGCGGATTATTTTTTCAACGCATCCCGAATTTCGCGCAACAACATCACCTCCTCGGAGGGTCCGGGTGGAGCCGGTGGCGCGGCGGCCTCTTCGCGCTTGAGGCGGTTGATCAGCTTCACTGTCATAAAGATCGCAAAAGCGACAATTAAAAACGAGATCAATGTATTTGCGAAAAGCCCGAGGTTGAGCGTCACGGCGCCAGCCTTGGCGGCATCGGCAACAGTGGCATAGGGTCCGGCGGTCGCACCGTCTTTCATGACGATGAACAGGTTGGAGAAATCAACCTTGCCCAGCGCAAGCCCAATGGGCGGCATGATGACGTCCTTAACCAGCGAATCGACGATCTTGCCAAAGGCCGCACCGATGACCACACCGACCGCGAGGTCGATGACGTTACCGCGCATGGCAAATTCTTTAAATTCCTTGAGCATGCTTTGTTCTCCATTTTTTCAGTTCCGGTAAATTCGGCGAATTTTACAACGTCAAAGCAGAAACAAAGTTGCCAATCCAAGAAAAATGAAAAATCCGCCACTGTCGGTGCAAGCCGTAAGCATGACGGACGAGCCGATCGCCGGATCGCGGCCAAGCTTCACCATGGCCAGCGGAATCATCACACCAACTATGGCGGCGAGCATCAGGTTAAGCGTCATGGCCGCGGTCATCACCAGGCCAAGCTGCACGCTGCCATAGAGCCACCAGGCGGCCAGGCCAAGTATGCCGCCCCAAAGCAGCCCGTTCAATAAGGCCACGCCGAGTTCCTTGCGAAACAGTTTGCGCGCCTGGTCAAACTGGATCTGCCCGAGCGCAAAGGCGCGCACGATCATCGTTGTGGTCTGATTGCCGGAGTTCCCGCCAATGCCCGCAACAATGGGCATCAGCGCCGCAAGCGCAACCAACTTGGCGATAGAGCCTTCAAACGCACCGATTACACGCGAAGCGACGAATGCGGTTACGAGATTGACCGCCAGCCAAGTCCAGCGGTTTTTCACGCTGTCCCAGACCGAGGCAAAGATGTCCTCTTCTTCGCGCAGACCGCCTTCGCGCAATGCCGTGGTTTCGCTTTGTTCGCGCATGAAGTCAACGACGGATGCGACGGTGACCCGCCCTACCAGCTTTCCCTGCGCGTCCACCACCGCGGCCGAGACGAGATCGTAGCGCGCAAAGGCCTGGGCCGCCTCCTGCGCATTATCGTCCGTGTAAAGGATGACGACATCCGATCCCATTATCTTGCCCACCGGGTCATCAAGTTCGGAGACGATGAGCTTGCTGATGGGCAGCGCGCCTTTCAGGTGATCCTCGCGATCGACGACAAAAATCTGATCGGTGTTGTCGGGCAGTTTGTCGAAACGACGCAGGTAACGCGTCACCACTTCGAGGGTGACATCGTCGCGCACGCTGACCGGGTCAAAGTCCATCAGGGCGCCAACCGAGCCTTCCGGATAGGACATCGCCTCGCGCAACTGCGCGCGCTCGTCGGCCGGCAGGGAGTCAAACACGTCCTCGATGACCTCCTCGGGCAAATCCGGCGCAAGGTCGGCGATTTCATCGGCGTCGAGCTGCTCGGTCGCGGCGACGAGCTCCTCGGTGTCCATGCTCTTGATGAGTGTTTCGCGTACCGCGTCGGATACCTCGAGCAGAATCTCCCCGTCACGCTCCGCCTTGACGAGATCCCAAACGGCCAACCGCTCTTCATGCGGCAGCGCTTCGAGAATATAGGCCACATCCGCCGCGTGCATTTCGTCGAGCTTGGCGCGCAGCTCGGCGAAATGCTGCTTGGGCGCCATCGACTCGACCTGGTCGTCGCGCGACATGTCCTGTCGTTGAGCCAGCGCCTCCACCAGATGCTGGCGCCGCAACAGCTCCTGCACTTCGCGCAGGTCCTCTTGCAGGTCTTCCAGTTCTTTGCGTTGTGTGGTGTCTTTGGTCACTGCGGCGGCGCTATTTTTGAGGCCGGCGTGTCGGCATCGGCGGCAGCCGATTGTAGCAGCCGATTGTTGCGCAGCGGAGATTTTCCGGCCGTTCCGCCCGGACAAGGTCCGCGCGCACGGGTGTGGCGTGGCGCGAAAATCAGGACGTCAGGGCAACTGCGCCTGCGGCATGCGCGCGAGAATGATCGCCGAATAAGCACTAAGGTAAGGCGACCCGCGATTACGATCATAGAACTGCGGCCGCGGCAGCATCGCCGCAAGACGCGCGGCCTGTTCGGCATTGAGGGCGGCGGCGCTCGCGCCGTAGTAGTGGCGCGCCGCAGCCTCGGCACCGAATATGCCCACGCCCCATTCGGCGATATTCAGATAAATCTCCAGGATGCGCTCCTTGTCAAGAATCGCCTCAAGCATCAGCGTGATAACCGCCTCCTGTGCCTTGCGGATATAGCTGCGCTCCCCGGACAGAAACAGATTTTTCGCCAATTGTTGTGTGATGGTCGAGCCACCGGCTACGGCCTTGCCTTTTTTCTGGTTTTTTTCAATGGCGCGCTGGATGCCCTCCCAGTCGAAGCCCTCGTGATCGACAAACTTCATGTCTTCGGCAGCAATAATCGCCCGTTTGAGGTTAGCCGAAATTTTCGCGTAGGCAATCCAGTTGTACTTCAGCCGCGCATTGGCATCTTTTCCGCGCAACTGCTCCAGACGGGACGACATGAAGCTCGTGCTGCCAGGCGGCTGGTATTTCCAGTAAAGGATGTGCGCGCCAAACCAGGCCTGCGCCAGAAACACCGCGAGCACGACAGCGGCGAGGGTGTAACTGAACACCTTCCAAGCACGCCGCAGCAGTTTCATCCGTGCGCCAGCCCGGCCGATGGGCACAGAGACACGGCCGCCTCGCCGGTTGTCAAGGGCTACTCCCCGAACAACTTGTCCCCGGGGGCGAAGGTCCAGGTTCGGGTTATGACGAGGACATCGGTATCCCTGCGGATGTCCGGTGGAAACGCCGAATAGGGCGCAGCCAGCCTGACAATCCGCTCGGCCGCCCGGTCCAGCACTTGGTGACCGGAGGAACGGTTGATTTCAACCGCCTCAAGGCTACCGTCGGTTTTGATCGAAACCGTAAGGATAAGGCTGCCATAAAGGCGTCCGCGCGCGTCCTCAGGATAGTTGACATTTCCAAGTCGCTCGACCTTCATGCGCCAACCTTCGACATACTGTGCAAAACGGTATTCGCGTGCGCGCGCTCCGACAAACTCCTTGCGCGGCCTCTGGTTGTAGTCCTCAATGCGCCGGTTGATTTGTGCCTGCATACGGGCCAGGGCCAGGGCACTGTTCGCCAGATCCGACCCCGAGACCTGCGGCGCCGGTTCGACGCTGGGCTCGGACTTGGGCTCGGTCGACGCGACTGCGGTCTTGGCTTGCAATTGCGTCAGTAATTGTTGCTGCTGGGCTTCAAGCTCCTGGACTTTTTTGGTTGCACGCGTCACATCACTGCCGCGCTCTGTCTCGCTCATGACAGGCAAGGGTGTACTGGCGCGTCTGTTCTGATCGGTGTTGCCACCGCCGTCCAGATTGGACTGGGCGTGCAGTTCAGTGTTCACCGGCTTGGACTTGGTTTTGCTGTTAACCAGCACCACCTCAAGCATTTGCGGCGTATTTTTCAGGCGCGTCGCATCGGGAAATTTGAAGTGCAGCGAAAACAGCAAGGCATGCAAAACAATGGAAATCGAGAGCGCGAGCGAAAAGACGCGGGATGCCGGATCCATTCCGGCCATGAACTCAGGCCAGCTTAATTTAGGCACCTGAAAATCGGCAGCACTCAAATGAAGTTAAGTCCTAATAATCATGGAAGTCTAGCCCTTTTTTAAGTTGCCGTCTCAGCTTGCTCCAGCGCCTTGAAAACCAGTTTGACCGTGGCGTCAATAAAGTCGATCTCGCCGACCTCAAGCACCACCTTGCTGCCGGCAGGTAACTCGGGCAGGGACGGCACACGGGTCACAAATGGGATGCGGTTAAGCCTCACCAGATTGTCGCGCAGCACTTCCGCGCCGGTCTCGCCAAGCCCATTTTGCCGCAACCACCGCAGACACCAATAATGCTCCATGCTGTTCTGAAATTCATTATAGGCGGCGTAAGTCATCTCAAAGTCACGCAGGGTCGCCAACAGGTCGGCATCATTCGCAGCGAAGGGCGGTGCTTTTTCCGACAACAGTGCGATCAACTGCCACTGGTTCACAAGATCGACGTAGCGACGCAAGGGCGAACTGGACCAGGCGTAATGCGACACCCCTAGCCCTTCATGCGGCAACGCCGAGGTGGTCATGCGCACCTTGCCGCCGCCCTGCGCCCGGTAGATTGCCGCCACACCATTTTCATCGAGCATTTTTCCCCATCGATGGTTCGCAAGAATCATCAGCTCGGCAACCAGTTTATCCAGCGGGGCGCCGCGGCGGCGCGCCTCAATCGAAACGCGATCGTCTTCGACATAAAAATTGTACTCAAGGCGGTCTTGCATGTTGCTGGCTTTGCCACGAAGCGCCTCAAGCTTTTGCGCAAACTGCCACAACCAACGCAACTCATCCACAAACGGAATTCCCGGCGCCGGCGCGCCCGATTCGAACGCATCGTCGAGGGATTCGACCTGCTGGTGGCGCAGATTGGCAACGATAGGCACATTCTCCACCCGGCTGAATTCCGCGCTGATGGCAAATGTTTCCGGGTCACAATCGACATAGAGCGAAACAGCAGGACGGGACCGGCCTTCGGCCAGCGTGAACGCTTCAACCGCTGCTCGCGGCAGCATGGTGATCTTCAAGCCCGGCATATACGCCGTGGAAAGGCGTTCCCGCGCGGACCGGCCCAGAACAGATTGGGGCTGAATGCCCAACGCCGGCGCGGCGATATGAATGCCGACACGCACCATGCCGCCGGGCAGTTGCGTCAACGAAAATGCATCGTCGATTTCGGTCGTCGTTGCATCATCAAGACTGAAGGCGCGCACATCGGCTTGCGGCAACTCGTTTGGCGCGCTGAAATCCGCTGTGCCGAAGAACTCCGCGCCCTTGGGAAAGTACTCATACAAAAACCGGCCAAGATGGTAGTCGTGGCTGGAGGCAAGCGCGCCACATCGCTCAAGCAACTTGGCCACCGATAATCCGGTCTGCGTACAAGCCTCTTCCACGGCCTTGGTTTCGATACGACCGCGATCGGGCTTGTAAAGCAGTTCGTTGACCAGCGGTTTGAGCGCTTCGGGCATTTCGAAGCGGACAAGCTGCGCCGTCCATGCGGCGGCCAACTCGGCCTGAACGCGTTTTTTTTCAATCGCCGCCAGTGCCGACTTGAGAATGTCAGCGGGTGCCGCCTTGTAATGCCCCTTGCCCTTGCGATAAAAATACGCCGGCGCGGCATGCAGCTTGATCAGTATTCCGGCCGCCTCCAAGGGCGTTGGCGCGTGGCCGCAATAATCTTTGGCGAGATCGGCAAATCCGAACTCGGTCTCGCCGCAGCACTCCCACAAGAAACCGGTGTCTATTTCAGCCGCGATCGCCTCGGCGCGCGCCATGAACTCACCAAGGGCAGGCTGCTCGAAGCGCAGCAACACGGCGTTCGCCTTGATTTTGCTTCGCTTGCCATGCGGCGCCTCCACCTGCAAAGAGGTATCGCCGTCCGCGAGTATTGCACCGACCTTGAAGGCGCCGTTTTCTTCGTAAAGAACATTCATGGGGGAGAGACCGTTGGCGGGTGGGAAGACCCACCCTGAGTACGCCGGTACGCCGAAACGTACACAAGCGTCGATTATAGTCGGTGCAGGCCCGCCGTCGGCGCCAGTCGCGCGAATTCGGCAATCAATGGCAGGTGTTCCGGGAAGCTTTTTAGCGAATGATCCCCTCCTTCGACCACAATCTGACGCGCACCGCGGTATTTTTCAACGGCGCGTCGATAATCAAGAACCTCATCACCGGTTTCCACCAGCAACAAGTAGCGCTCCGGACGGATTGTCGCCATACATTGCACGGCCCAAGAAGCAAGATGCCTTGCCGTGAGTTCGTATCCCACACCGGTGTAAAGATTGCGCTGCATGCCAAGGTAAGCACCCAGACCGATGTGCGGATCGACCGCCGGATTGATCAGCACTGCCCGCGCGTCATGTTTCTCCGCCAGATAGGTGGCATAGAAACCTCCGAGCGAACTTCCGACAAAGGTGACTTGGTCGCCACGACTGCCGCCCATTGCCGCCTCGGCCGCCGCGACCGCGTCGTCCGGAAAATCCGGCAGCGCGGGGCAGGCGAAATCGCCTTGGAAACCACGCCCGGCGAGCCAATCGGCAAAATATCGCGCCTTGTACGACTGCGGTGAGCTGTTGAATCCGTGCAAATAGACAATCACGTTTTGCCAGCAAGGCGATCGAGCAATTTTTGGTGAATGCCGCCAAAACCGCCGTTACTCATAACCAGAATCTGATCTCCGGCACGAGTCGCGTCGGCGATGGCGGCGATCATTTCTGTCAGGTCTGCATGGCAGCTCGCCTTGTCATCTAGGGGCGACAAGGCCTCCGCCGGGTCCCATCCCAGGTTGGCGCTATAACAGAACACCCGATCCGCTTCGCGCAAACTGCCGGCAAGCGCCGCCTTCATCACACCGAGTTTCATCGTGTTCGACCGCGGCTCTAGCACCGCGAATATCCGCGCCGCGCCGGCCTTGCGCCGCAGACCGGCAAGCGTCGTCGCAATAGCGGTTGGATGGTGGGCGAAATCGTCATAGACCGCCACACCACCAGCCTCCCCGCGTAACTCCATGCGCCGTTTAACGTTGCGAAACCGCCCTAGCGCCGCAATGGCGGCCTCAGGCGCGACACCGGCATGACGGGCGGCGGCGATCGCAGCAAGCGCGTTGAGGCGATTATGCTCCCCAAGCAAATCCCAGCTGACGACGCCCTGCGACTTTGCGTCAAAGGAGACCTCAAAGCATTGATCGCTTCCGCTCGCACTCCATCCCGTGACGAGACCAAAGCGCTCCAGCTCGGACCAACAGCCGCGTGAAAGTACCCGCTCGATGGCAGGTTCCCCGCCGTGCGCCACAATCCGGCCCGATTTAGGCACAGTACGAACCAGATGGTGAAATTGCGTCTCGATAGCAGCAAGATCAGCGAAAATGTCTGCATGATCGAACTCAAGATTGTTTAGGATCGCCGTTTTTGGTCGATAGTGTACAAACTTGGAGCGCTTATCAAAAAAGGCCGTGTCGTACTCATCTGCTTCGATGACAAAATAGGGAGATGAGGTTATTTTCGCCGAAGTTCTGAAGTTTTCGGGTACGCCGCCGATTAGAAAACCCGGTTTGAGGCCGGCTGCTTCAAGAATCCACGCCAGCATGGCCGTCGTGGTGGTTTTACCGTGCGTTCCGGCCACAGCGACGACCCATTTGCCCTGCAATACATGCTCGGCAAGCCATTGTGGGCCAGACACATAGCGATCGCCCCGATCCAAGATGGCTTCCAGTAGCGGGTTGCCGCGGGTGACGACATTGCCAATCACCCAAAGATCGGGATTGAGCGATAACTGGCCTGCATCAAAGCCCTCGGTCAACGCAATGCCCTGTGATTCGAGTTGCGTGCTCATCGGCGGGTAGACGTTGGCGTCACAGCCGGTAACCCGATGCCCCAACTCTTTTGCAATCACGGCAAGACCGCCCATGAAGGTGCCGCAAATACCAAGAACGTGCAGGTGCATGAGCGAGCCGGACCGGGGCAAAGTGGAACACCTATTGTACCGTTGCGCTCCCGCAAGCAAAGCACATTACCCCTGCGGGCGTGCGCTCGGTATGATGCCGGGAGAGGTTTGCAGAGGTGGCCCTGCCGCCCAATCTCTCCCGGAAATTACGCGATCGTCCCGACTTGGCTCAAAGGTGCACGCATGGCAAGAGACAAGCCTAAACAACAGCAAATGCGCCAACGCATCGCCGCCGCCGCCGCACGCATGATGGCCGAGGACGGGATCGATGATTTCGCGCTGGCCAAGCGCAAAGCTGCCCGCCAACTGGGCGCCGATGACACGCAGGTTCTGCCCGCCAACAGCGAAATCGAAACGGCGCTAAAAGCCTATCAGTCGCTCTATCAGAGTGAGGAACAACGTGAGCGCTTGTCCCATTTGCGCCGGATCGCACTTTCGGCCATGCACGCGCTCGCACCATTTCGCCCGTATCTGACTGGCGCGGTATTGAAGGGAACGGCGGGTCGATATGCCGACATCGACCTGCAGTTGTTCACTGACGATGGGAAGGCGGTAGAGCTATTCCTGCTTAACAAAAATATCCCCTACGAAACCAGCACGCAGCGCCATTACGCCGGGGATCAGGTGCGCGCCATTGCGGTGTTGCAAATGGACTGGGAAGAGACACCGGTTAATCTGGCCGTGTTCTCCACCAGGGACGAGCGCGGCGCGCTCAAGACCTCGTCTGCGGGCCGGCCAATGGAACGCGCAGCCATTGCGGCTGTTTCAAACTTGGTGACACTTCCTTGAACAAGGCCTGGAGAATCGGCGCGGTAATCGCCGTGGCCATTTGCGCTGGCTTGGGCGGCTACATTCTGCGGCACGAAAACCGTAATGAGACCAATCAAAGCAAAGCCGTACAAACCCTTTTTACCCTCAACTTACCTGACCCGACCGGCGCCAATCAGGCACTCATGCAATGGCGTGGCAAGATCCTGGTCGTCAATTTCTGGGCGACCTGGTGTGAACCATGCCGGGAAGAAATCCCCGGGCTGGGGCGAATTCGTGAAAAATATGCTGGTAAAAATCTAGAAGTTGTCGGCATCGCCGTCGATTCTGTAACTAAAGTACGAGAATATGCAAAAGAAGTGAATATCGCCTACCCGCTGCTGATCGGAGGCTTGGAAAGCATTGAGTTAGCCCGCAGCCTGGGCAATGCCGCAGGCGGCTTGCCATTTACCCTTGTGCTGGATCCCCAGTCGGGGATCGTGTTTTCTCATCTTGGCCTGATCCAAGAGCAGGATCTAGATCGGCGAATAACCGCACTAGCCCACTGATTCCGCTAGTATTTCGCCTAACTTCTGCGAATACCTAGACAAAATGCGCCGATTTGCGGCAAACTCCGCCCATGGCAAAGACCAAAATTAAAGCCTCGGCACGTTCCCACGCTCGCAGTGACTCCAACACCAGGAGGATTCTCGTACTGCACGGCCCCAACCTGAATCTTCTTGGGACGCGCGAGCCAGACATCTATGGTCGCGAAACGCTGGCAGATATCAATCGCCAGCTCGCAATCGCGGCGGCGGCCAGCGGCGCTCAACTTGAGAGCTTTCAAAGCAACCATGAAGGCGTGCTCATTGACCGCGTGCACGCGGCCAAGGTGCAGAAAACCGACTGGATCATTATCAATCCGGCCGGCTATACCCATACCAGCATAGCCTTGCGTGATGCCTTATCCGGAGTCGGCATACCGTTCATAGAGGTGCATTTGTCCAACATTCACGCCCGCGAAGCATTCAGGCACCATTCATACTTCTCGGATATCGCCTCGGGCACCATTGTCGGCCTCGGTAGCCGAGGCTACTTCGCCGCCTTACAGCACATTCTCGCGCTGTCCTAGCGACTGTTTGGCCGGCTCACCGGCCGCATCAACCGGAGGAAACTCCCATGGATTTAAGAAAACTCAAAAAATTGATCGATCTCGTTGAGGAGTCCGGCATCGCCGAACTCGAAGTAACCGAGGGCGAAGAAAAGGTCAAAATCGTCAAAGGCGGCCGTGCCCAGGAAACTGTGTACGTACAAGCACCGACGATGCAACACGCTGCGGCCGTCCCCGCCGCACCGGCGCCTGCCGCCCCGGCAGCACCGCAAGCCGCTCCGGCTCCGGAGGGGCACGTTGTCAAATCACCCATGGTCGGCACGTTCTACCGTTCGGCCTCACCCGGCTCCAAGTCGTTTGCCGAAGTCGGCGATACCGTCAAAGCCGGGCAGACGGTCTGCATCATCGAGGCCATGAAACTGATGAATGAGATCGAAACCGACAAGGACGGCGTAATCAAAGCCATCCTGATCGAAAACGGCCAGCCGGTGGAGTATGGCGAACCCTTGTTTGTGATCGGCTGATCCGCGTGGCAATGTTCGAAAAGATCCTCATCGCCAACAGAGGTGAGATCGCCCTACGCATCCAGCGCGCCTGTCGCGAAATGGATATAAAAACCGTGGTTGTGCATTCGGAGGCCGACCGCGAAGCCAAGTACGTAAAGCTCGCAGACGAGTCGGTATGCATAGGCCCGGCACCGTCAAAAGACAGCTACCTGAATGTGCCGGCGATCATCAGCGCCGCCGAGGTGACCGACGCCGAGGCGATCCATCCCGGCTACGGCTTCCTGTCCGAAAATGCCGACTTCGCTGAGCGCGTTGAAAAAAGCGGTTTTGTTTTCATCGGGCCGCGCCCGGAAAACATCCGGCTGATGGGCGACAAAATCAGCGCCAAGGCGGCGATGCTCAAGGCCGGCGTGCCCTGTGTCCCCGGCTCGGAGGGCGCGTTGCCCGAAACAGCGGCCGAGATCGTCAAAATCGCCCGCGCCATCAAGTACCCGGTCATCATCAAGGCGGCGGGTGGGGGCGGCGGACGCGGCATGCGTGTGGTGCATACCGAAGCGGCGCTGGTTTCAGCCGTAAATCTGACCCGCGCCGAAGCGCAGGCGGCGTTCGGCAATCCGATGGTTTATATGGAAAAGTACCTCGAGAACCCGCGCCACATCGAGATCCAGGTGCTATGCGACGGCTTCAAGAACGCAATTTATCTTGGTGAACGCGACTGCTCCATGCAACGGCGCCACCAGAAGATCTTGGAGGAGGCGCCGGCTCCGGAAATCACAGAGAAGTTGCGCGTCCGTGTCGGCGAGCGCTGTGTCGAAGCTTGCAAACGCATCAACTACCGCGGCGTTGGAACCTTCGAATTCTTGTATGAGAATGGTGAGTTCTTTTTCATCGAGATGAACACCCGCATACAGGTCGAACATCCGGTCACGGAAATGATAACCGGCATCGACTTGGTGCAACAGCAAATCCTCGTCGCCGCCGGCAACAAACTCACGATGCGTCAGCGCGACATCACCCTTCGCGGCCACGCCATCGAATGTCGCATCAATGCCGAGGATCCCTACCGTTTTACGCCCTCGCCGGGACGCATCACCTCGTATCATCCTCCGGGCGGCCCGGGCATCCGCGTCGACTCGCATATCTATCAGGGTTATTTTGTGCCTCCGCACTACGACTCCATGGTTGGCAAGGTCATCGCTTACGGCGACACGCGCGATCAGGCCATCCGTCGCATGCGCATAGCGCTTTCGGAGATGGCCGTGGACGGCATCCAGACCAACCTGCCGCTGCACCGTGACTTGCTCGTCGATGCGCGCTTTATCAAAGGGGGGACCAGCATTCATTACCTTGAACAAAAGCTCGCGCAACAGAACAAGCGCGCCGAGAAAAAATAGTCTGCCATTGCGAGCCCATCGAACGGAGATGCGCGTGCCAGTGCCTGCGATTGAAGCCATTCATTATTCCCTGAAAGGTCCGGGGTTTGCGTCCGTCGCCGCGTGGTTTTCCAATTTTCAGAATGAAAGCTGGCGATGCCCTGGCTCTCTGTAATTCTGGAAACGGACGCAGCGCATGCCGAAACGCTTTCCGATGCGCTGATTGAGGCCGGCGCGCTTTCGGTAAGCGCGGAGGACGCCGATGCGGGCACCGCTGCGGAACAACCGCATTTCGGCGAGCCGGGCTCGGATGAGCGCGCCAGATGGTCGCGCTCACTGCTGAAAATGCTTTGCCGCCCCGAGGACGACGTTGCGGCGATGGTCGCGACGGCTGCCGCAGCCGCGGGCCTGTCCGCTGCGCCCGGCTATCGCATCGAATCAGTGGCCGAT
>CAMDRY010000037.1 GCA_945906975.1 Bordetella parapertussis
TACCGGACAGGCGCCACCGATGCTCGAGCGGCGTAGAGTCGGAGCCTCCCAGGCTCAGCTACGCTCGACGACGTGCTCGAGTTTCCTGCTCAGGATCCACGAAAGCACAAGGAACACCACCAACATGACCAGGCCAAGGCCCGAGAAAGCATCATTCATCAGTTTCTCAGATACCCAGCCAAACGCATGACCGGCCGAAAGAATGGCCACCGACCATACCCCGGCGGCGACGAAATTGAACGCGAGGAATGTGGGCCAGGGCAAGCGCGACATGCCATAGGCGAAACCGGCGACGCTGCGAATGCCGTGCGGATAGCGATGGAACAGGATAAGCCAGACATAGTAGCGACCCACCAGCCGGACCATGAACTGGCTGGTGCGGTGAAGTCGCGGAAAAGGCGCGAGCCAATCGGTGCCGAAACGCCGTCCGATCCAGAAGCGAATTACATCGCCCGCAAAGCTGCCCGCCCAGACGACCGCAATGAGTATGCCAAGGTTTAGGGCGCCCGTACTGGATGCATAACCGGCGAATAGCGTGATCAACAGGCTATGCGAGGCAGCGAACGCGAAGAGCATGCCGTAGGCCGCGTCGCCGTGCTGGCGCAGCAATTCAAGGAACGAGGCAAGGTCTGTCGGGAAGATCAATTGCGAATGCCAGATTCCAAAACGCCGATCATAGCGTATTCGGCCGGCGTCGCTGCAAAGCACCCCCGCTCTGCGCGGACATGCCGTCCGAATCTGTCGTGCTGCGCAGGTGAGGTGCCCGGGGCTCTTCGGGCAATCTCAAAACCCGCAGTGCGGTGGCGCGTTCAAGATCATTGCCGCCATCGAGGAGCCTGCGCTGATTGTCAGGATACTCACGCACCGGGGTTTGCCGGCGCGCGCGCCGCCGCGTCCAGCGGCACGGCCTGCGTTTGCGCATGGTGGTCAGAGTGTGTCGCAACCGGCCTCGATGGGCCGACACAGAGACCGACAAACCCGCGCGAGCGGGGAGTTCTCACCAGATAACGCGCGATTTACCGTTTCCCGGACTGGCGATTCAGTCGCGCGTTAAGAAAAAGGCGGTTTGAATTACCCATACACCGGTTTCCATGTTCGCCACGGCGTCCTCACGCCCTCGACTTCAAGCGCCGCTGAAGCCAGGGACGTATCGGCAGGAACAGGCGATAGGCGCCCTCGAGCAGCGCCGCAAGCGGCCGGCGCTGGAACTGGCGGCCGATCCAGGCGAGGCCGGGCAGCGCCGCCCAAAGATCGGCAAAGGCACGACCCCCGCTCGCGTACCTGCCGTCGGCGTGCATCACATGGAATCGCCGTAGCGCATCCTCACGCAGCAAACCCGGGGCGATCTCGGTGGCCGTTGACCGGCTGGCATCAATCCATCGTATGTCTTCGGCGCCCCGCCAGCGGCGATAAACGCGGATTTCGCGCTCACAAAGCGGACAAGCGCCGTCAAAGAACACGGTCAGTTCCGCCCGCCCCGGATCGCCGCACGCTGGAGAGTCCTTGCTCACCAGGGCACCGGCTCACCGCGATAGTCGAAAAAGCCGCCCGAGTCCTCGGGCCGCAACCGGTCAATCACTTCGAGCAGCCCGCCTGCTGCCTCGGCCGGTGAACGCACTGCGAGTCCTATCTTCCTGAATGGCGCCGAAAGCCGGCTGTCGACCGTACCCGGATGCAAGGCCACGCAGATGGCCTCGGGTTGTCGTCGCCTCAATTCGATTGCCGCCGTTCGCACCAGCTGATTGAGCGCAGCCTTGGATGCCCGGTACCCGTACCAGCCGCCCAGATGGTTGTCTCCGATGCTGCCCACCCTGGCTGACAGCGTGGCGAACACCGCTTTGCCCGAGCGCGGCAGCAGGGGAAAAAAATGCTTCATCAACAGCGCCGGACCGATCACGTTCAGCGAGAAGGCCTTGGCCAGGTTCGCTGCATCGAGCTGGCGCAAGCTTTTCTCCGGTGACACGCCATCGCCGTGCAAAAATCCCGTCGCGTCAATGATGAGGCGCGGGGGGGCGTCGGACTGCAGCAACTGACATGCTGCGCTGGCGATGGAAGCCTCGGAAGTGAGATCGAGCGATGGCAGCCCTTTGCGTGAAAAGCCGATGGCGCGCGTAACCCCGAAGGCGTGTTGCAGGCTGTCGAGCAGGGCGCCGCCGATCGCACCTGAGGCGCCTATCACGACCCCCAGGCTGCCCGCCGGAAAGGACGGCAGCGTTGCTCCTTGCATCACGTTTCGTAGCCGCTCCGCCGCTGGCGCTCGGCCGGACGCCTGACCGTCTGAATTTTTTTGAATTCGCGCATGGTCAGGACCATGCCGAGTACGGCGAAGGAAAAGCAAACAATTCCCGCGTAGAGAAGCGTCACGTCACTCACTGAGTTGTCCTTTCAAGCTGAGCACTTTGAAATAAATACCGAAACAAAGGATGGAGGGCACCCACGTTGCGGTGAAAAGGCCTTCATCTTTCTGGCCGTTAAACCAGAGATAAGCGGAAATGGAAAATGACAGCATCACTGCGAGCAATATGCAAAGGTCTGACATCTTGATCATATGTGGTTACTTTCTTTTGGTGTCGGTCGGCTACGGACGGGGGGAGATCTAGGCTTCCCAAAAAGCCCATGCTGAAACCATCAATAACAAGACGGCCGCGCCTGCATGCGATCGCACTGCCGATTCCCCGGGAAATTGCAGTACTAAAGGAACCGCTTCAAATAAACCCAGCGCCAGCCAGCCGGTCATCACAAGGGCGAGGGCGAATGAGACCGAGCCGGCAAGCCGTCTCAAACTTCCAGTTTGACCGGGCTTTACCTTGGGCGGTGTTCTCAAGCTTTCTTGGCGTAGGCCACGCACCAGCCCTTCGCGTTGACTTGCTTGCCCCCAACTGCGCCGCAGGGCGCCCACGGCTCGGAGGGCTTGCCCGCGTAGAGCACACAGTTGGCGCAGATGTTGCCCTTCACGTACTGCGTGTACTTCTTGGCGTCAACCGCAGCAGCGTCGTGCTTGTAGCCCAGTGCAGTTGCCGTGGCTTCTTTCTCGTCGATACGCGCGGACTGTGCACTGGCGTCTCGCCCGGCCAGCATTGCGACGCCGGCGGCTGGCAAGACAGCAAGCAGGGATCTTCGTAACTTGTTCATGGTGTTTTCTCTTCGGCTATTGCATCGATTAATTGAACTGCCGGTGGGAGAAGGGGGCTGGGGAAAATGCCGTACAGCCTCCCCTCTCACCAATATCAGTTGGGGATGATTACCGTATCGATAACATGGATCACACCGTTATCGGCCGCGATGTCCGTTTTGGTCACCATGGCCTTGTCGACCATGACCTTGCCGGCGTCAAGCTTGACCTTGAACGACCGGCCCTCGACGGTTTTGACCGTGCCTGCCTTGACGTCTTTGGCCATCACTTTTCCTGCAACCACGTGGTAGGTGAGTACGGCGGTCAGTTTCGCCTTGTTGGCGAGCAGGGCGTCAAGGTCGGCTTTGGGGATTTTCGCGAAAGCCGCGTCGGTAGGGGCGAACACCGTAAACGGCCCCGGTCCTTTCAGGGTGTCAACAAGGCCGGCGGCCTTGAGCGCGGTTGCGAGCGTGTTGAACTGTCCGGCCGAGACGGCGGTATCGACAATGTCCTTGGCCCAGGCGTTGGATGCGATCAGTGCCGAAGCGACGACTACGAGTAGGGATTTCTTCATTTATTACTCCTTGAATAGGTTTAAGCGAATCGAAGATAAAAAAAAGAATGAAACGGTTTTGTTGCATAAGACGAAATAATACGTGACATATTTCAATTTTGTATCGTTATTGATATATAATAACGTTTCAATATCGATACAAAATTAATATAATGAGCGTGAGTAGCTAAATTCCGCTTCACCCGTCTTCCCATCAAAGGTCAAAGAGCAAATAAATGACAAGCCGTGATCAGAATGAAGGCGCCTACCGCAGCGGTGTGGCCGCTAGGCTGGCAGGCGTGCCGGTCGACACCCTCCGGATTTGGGAGCGTCGCTATTCGGTAGTCGGCCCGCGGACCAGTGAGGGTGGGCAGCGCCTGTATTCGCATGCCGACATCCGACGCCTGACCATGATCAAGCAGTTGGTAGACATGGGGCACGCCATCGGCACCGTCGCCGTACTCGATACCAAGGTGCTAAGCGGCATGCGGGCGACTACAAGGTCCTTGCGCGAATCGCACCCCCGCCAGCCGCAGAGTGCCTCAGTGCCCAAGACGGGTGTGGCACTGGTGGGCGCGATGCTGGCCGCGGATCAATTTGCCAAGGCACTCGCCGGCAGCGCGCTCGATGTCGTGGGGCGCTGCGCCGATCCGGACAAAGCGGTTTTCGCGTTTGAAGATGTTCACGCGGATATCGCGATCATAGAGCTGCCGACCATGCGTGATGCGGACCTCGAACGGGTGGCGGCAATCAAGGCCGCTTGCGGTGCGGCTAACGCGATCGTGCTTTATCGTTTTGCATCCGGCGTGCTGGTAAGGCGCATGCGCATGGCCGGATATGCAGTGGCACGGGCGACGTCCGATCCCGCAGAGCTCGAGGCCATCTGCCTCGGCCTCTTGCCGCTTACTGGTACCGATGCGAGCGACACCCTGCACTGGCTGGATGCGACCCAGCCACGCCAGCCCAGGTTTGACGCGCAATCCCTGGCGGAACTGGCTGGCGTCTCCCAGACGATTGAGTGCGAATGTCCCAAGCATCTTGTCGACCTGGTGTTAAATTTGGGCGCGTTCGAGCGCTACAGCGCGGAATGCGCCAACCGCGGTCCTGCCGATGCGCTCCTGCACCTGGAGTTGCAGCGCGCCGCGGGGCTGGCGCGATCTATCATTGAACAGGCGCTCGAGCGCGTTGTGATCGCCGAGGGCATCCCATTGACAGCGCCGGCCGTCAGCCCGTGAGTACCGCTTCGAGCTCGATTCGTTCCGCGCCCGCTCCGGTGCTCTTATTGGGTTTGGGCGGGCTTCTCCCGTTCATCGGTCTCACTGCCTTGGCCTTGTTCTTAGCGGAAACCTGGTACGTTTTCTGGCTTACGACACTGGCCCAATACGGGGTGGCCATCCTGTCCTTCGTCGGGGCACTGCAATGGGGCCATGCGATCTGTGCTCGAGCGCGGGGCGTTGAGGCGTGGTTGCGCTACGGCTGGGGTGTGCTGCCCGCGCTGGTCGGAGTCCTGTCGCTGCAGTTTCCCATCTGGACGGCGTTACGGGTGCAAGCGGGTGCCTTGATATTGTGCGTTGTGGTCGATCGTGCGCTCGCCTCCACCTTCGGCGCACCGGCATGGCTGCTGCCCGTCCGCTACCTCCTGACCGGCGTAGCGGCGTCTTGCCTCTTGGTTGCGAGTTACGTTTGAGCGGCCCCGGTTCGCCGAAGCTCCCGGCACGCAAGGATGCGTCGCAAATAGCGATGAACACGAATGGCTCAAAAGACTGGCGCGAATCGATGCCCGCCCCGCTGCGGGTCAATCACACGCCGGGCATCGTCACGATCACCGATGCCAACACGACGATTGCTTACTGCCGCTACGACGAGTCGGGCGAGATTGAGTACGTCTTTGTCAGCGCGTCGCATCGGCGCATGGGTTATGGCAAATGGCTGTTGGCTTTTGCCGAGGAGCACCTGGTAACGATAAAAGGCTTCCAACCGCCGATCAGCCCGCTTGGTGAGAAGCTGCTTGGTTCCTACAAGCGACGACGGCGTTCTGAGTAGAGCGCGCCGGCGTGAATCGATGGCATTCTCCGCGCACGCTCGCACGCTGGGGCGCCCGGCGTTTACGCAAAAGACTGGTGTGACCGGGGCAGGCTGGTGGTGCCGGCGTTGCTGGAGGCGCCTCTCCTCGCGCGGTTCCCTTGTCTGCACCTGTCGCGCAAGTGCGGTATATGCTCGCTTACCGCCGCTCGATTTTTCCATTTCAGGACTCAAGCCGGAGTACTTGCATCAGAATCATCAATGAAATCGCGCCCCGGCTTGCCCCGGCGCGACCGCCCGCCAATTCACCCCTAAAGGAGTAGACCATGAAAGCCACGCTGATGATTGCCGCGCTGTTGCTGCTGTTTGCCCTTCCGATGGCGCCTGTTGCGCTCGCCGCCGGGGACCCGCCGACGGCGGCGCCGAGCGACGCGGACTACGACGCCGGGAAAAAAGCCATCGAGTCAAAAGACTGGAAGTCCGCGCTCGATTACTTTGGCCGGGCCGCGGCGCGTGACGCGGGCAACGCCGACATTCACAATTATCTTGGCTATGCCTACCGCAAGTCGGGCAATCTGGATGCCGCGTTCAAGAGCTACGCCGTGGCCTTGCGCCTCGACCCCAAGCACAAGGGCGCGCACGAATATGTGGGTGAAGCCTACCTGCTGGTCAACAACCTCCCTAAGGCCCAGGAGCACCTCGCCGCGCTCGACAAGATCTGTTTTTTGAGTTGTGAAGAGTATCGTGACCTGAAAAAAAACATCGAGGAATACAAAAAACGGCCGGCAAAAAAATAGCCCCGGGCGCGTGTCCTGGTTTGCACGGAACTGGCTTGCTGTGTTGCGTCGACGCGGCCTCCATGCCGCGCCGATAGAAACTTACGTCCGGCCGCCAAGCGTTCTATAAGATTACTTATCCGCAACCTGCAAGGATTCCGCTGTGGCCGTACACGTACTGCCCTATGACAAGGCCCACCCGGGCGACACCAGCGATTTTTCCAGGCAATTGCGCCAATTTGCGCCGGCTGGCATCCGCCGCCTTGCGCTCCTGGTCAAGACCGAAGGCAATTCCGACGTCAACGACTTTTCGCGCGTTCGATCCAACGCGCCTTGGCAATGGCGCGGTCGCCGTTGCGCTGTATTGAAATCGCATCGAAAACGCGTAGGCCGAGCCGCCAACGACCACGGCCGCGGCCGTGTGATTTTGCATTTAGGCTTGCTATCTTTGTATCCTTACATTAATGTAAGGATATTGACCATATCAAGGATTTCTGCGATGAGCACCGCCACAATGACCAGCAAGGGCCAGGTCACCATTCCAGTCGAGGTGAGGCAACGGATGGGCCTCGATACCGGTGATCGCATCGAGTTTGTCGAGATCGATGGTGGCGGCTTTGCCATCCGGCCGGCCATCGATGATGTGCGCTCGCTCAAGGGGCTGCTGCGCAAGCCCGCGCGCAAGGTCAGTATTGAGGACATGAACGCGGCTATCCGCCAGCGCGCTGTGGCGAGGCATGGCCGTTGATCGGCGTTGATACCAACGTGCTGGTGCGCTACATCGCCCAGGACGACCCGGCGCAATCGAAGCGCGCAACCCGTCTCATCGAGCATGAGTGCAGCGCGGCGACGCCGGGCTACGTCAGTCTGGTGGTGCTGGTCGAACTGGTTTGGGTTAGCGAGACTTGCTACGCAGCAACGCGGGGCGATATTGTCGATATCGTGCGCCGGATTCTCAGTATCCGGCAGCTGGTGACTGAGGAAACCGAAACCGCCTGGAAGGCATTGCGCCTGTTCGAATCCTGCAAGGCGGACTTCGCCGATTGCCTGATCGAACGAACAGCGATGGTTGCGGGATGCACGGCGGTGATGACTTTTGACAAGGCCGCCGCCGGCGCGGGAATGAAGCTGCTTGTATAGTTCCCGGTTGGAATGGGCAGGGTAAGCGCAAGTTTTGGTTTGGACGTTGGCTGGAGACCCTTGTCAGTCGGGGCTTTCGAGTCGATTGCGGTTTTTATTGCGCGATCTTTTATCCCCTTCCTTGACGGGGGACGCGGTCAGGCCAGCATTTGCTGCACGCCCCAAATGGCGGCAAACAGCAGCGCGGCGATCAAGAAAAGCGGCACCAGCGGATGAATGTTGTTGAGCAATCGAAACAGGTTGCACAGAAACCCGACGACAAACTGCGGCGGGTTGCGCGGGCTCTTGGAATACTCCATCGCCGCCTTCACAACGTAAAACACCGCCGTATTGGTGCCCATCACGGCACGCGTCGGCAAACCCGAACTGCGGGGCGCCACCAGGTAATTGCACTTGAGCAGGATGCGCTGTTTGTCATCCGGGTTGTATTCCCCCTCGACCCAGTGCAGTTCGCGGTGAAAGTCGAGCACGCCAAACTCGTAGGTGACAAAGGCCCGCTCGACCTTGCTGTTGCCAAACACCACCTTGTAGGTGGCGTCAGACTGCAGGTAGATGAGCGCGCGCACCACCGTACCAAACGGCACGAAACGCAGGTTGCCGTCATAGTGCTTGCTGTACAGGCCCTGGTCGCCGCCAAAATCCTTGTTGTAATGCGACAGGTACAACTCGTCGGTGTGCGGCATGGGCGTGATCACGTGGTTTGCGTCAAAGTGCTGCAGGATGGCCTGCCCGATGACGGCGCTCTGGCGCAGCGTGTCGATTTGCGCGATGACCTCGTTGGGCAGGTGGCGGACATATTCGTGTTTTGACGGGCGCCGCTGCAGGTCTTCGTGGTAGCGCTTTAGTATCCACTGCACGAGCGTGTCAATGGTGGCGCGGTCGGCGGGCTTGTCAAAGCGCCCGATGACCGTCGGAAAGCGCCGCGAAGGCGCGGTCTTGACCGGTTTTTCCAGTTGCAGTGCTTCACTCATGCGGCGCTCCTTGCGACAGGGTGTGTTGTTCGCCGCATCCAAAGGCGGGCGACGTGTAGGAACAAAACAGGACGTATGCGCAGGCGGCCCCGGCGGCGGCCACCGCCGAACGTACCGGGGCAGGGGCCCCGGAAACGTCCGCTATCCAGCCCACCGCGCCGCCTGCAAGTGCGAACAACCATGTGGTCGGCCAAGAAAAACCGCGCATCGCCGCAGCGCTGCGTCGCGGCACGACTGTGGTCTCCATCAAGAGCAGGCCGAGGTTCATCGCCACATGCATGAGCGCAAGCGGCCACCAGCGGGTGCGAAAGTCTTCGTTGAGCAGGGTTCCGCCGAAGGCGACGATATTGCCCACGATCATGGGGTGCGCAATCCAGCCATACGGGAAGCTTGTGACACGCAAGTGCGGCAGGCGTGCTACTTCGTGCCCATAGTAGCTGCGGTCGACCCCCAGTGCTTTTGCCGCGACCAGGTTAAGCAGGAAGCCTGCGGCGACAACACACAGTGATGCTAAATCGAGCGGCTCCTGGAAATACGCAAAGGCGAGAGCGACAAGCGCCACGGTCTTCATCATCACGGCATCGCGCTTGAAGACCGCCATGGAAACAAGGCCAAAGTAATAGGCGAGCGCGTACAGATAGTAATGCCAGAAGCTGACAAGATAGGCCGCCACGCTCCACTGCCGGTTCCAGCCCATCGCCCAAAGGGCGAGCATCACAAAGGCTGCTGTCGCCGTCAGTGAAACATCGGGCATTGGACGCAGCCGGGGTCGTTCCGTATAAGCAGTCATCCGCCTCCTGTTGCGGGTCGCCCCGCATCTCACGTGTGCGCAGACTACCGTGCAAATGTGACAGAGCGGTTACCCGGGCTGGGGCGCAGTGGAACGGGTCAAAATTCGTTTCGGTCTTTCCTGCGGCGGCGAGTGATGGGGCGAGAGCGCCATGACTGCAAAGCCGCGCCAGGCGGACATTTCCAGCCATTCCGTCATTCAGTCCCGGGAAATTTTGTCCCCTCTCCCTTGACCGGAGGCTAGGGAGAGGGTGAATGCAGCCTCATGCGACGATGCCGGGACCCGCCCCGGCGCTCGCGTTACTTCCCTTGCTTCGCCAATCCCCTGCGTGGACTTCCTTCGGTCGGAAGTAAGCAAAAGAAGGCGACGCGAAGGTGACGGCCCCCGTGAAGCTTTTGCGTCAAAGCCGGCTACGGTAGTCGGGGCTGCCCTGCGATGCTCGCGGCCCCGGGCCGGCGCGGCAACTCGCTCCCAGACCGCCTAATCCACCTGGATATTGCCCGCCTTGATCACCGGCGCCCAGGTACGCATTTCCTTCTGGATGAATTCGAGGAACTTGTCCGAGTTGCGTGCCGAGATCGTAAGTCCGAGCACCGGGTCGCTGAGGCGCGCCTGCATGTCCGGTGTATTGATGATTTCGAGTAGTTCCCGTTCCAGTCGCGCGCTAACCGCCTTGGGCGTTTGTGCGGGAGCGGAAATGCCCACCCATGACACCGCCTGCACCCCCGGTGCGATTTCGTCCAGCGTCGGTATGTCCGGGTAGGTTGGCATGCGTTTCTCGCTGGTCACCGCCAACACCCTGACCTTGCCGGTTTTGACCAACTCGGCCGCGCTGGCGGTAAGCACCATGTCCAAGCGGCCGCCGAGCAAGTCAACAATGGCCGGCGCCGGTCCCGTGTAGGGGATGTGCGTCATGTCCAGATTGAGCGTCTGCTTGAGCAACTCCGCTGCGAGAAAGCCCGACGTGCCCACACCGGCCGAGGCGTAATTGACGGTGCCCGGCTTGGCTTTGACCAGGGCGATGAATTCCTGGATGGTCTTGATCGGGGAATCGGCCTTGACGATGAGGTACTGCGGATACAGGCCGATCAGCACGATGTGCTGGAAATCCTTGATCGGGTCGTAGGGAATTTTCTTGTACATCAGCGGCCCGGGCGCGATGGACGAGTTGTAGGTGGCCGCTAGCGTATAGCCGTCGGGGGCGGCCTTGGCCACCGCGTCGGCGCCCAGTGTCGAGCCGGCGCCGGGCCGGTTTTCAATGACTATGGGTTGCTTGAGCGCGGTGGCAAGGCGTTCGGCTATCAGGCGCAGCGCCACCTCGCTGCCGGTGCCGGTGGCAAACGGAATAATCAGTTTGATCGGTTGGGACGGGTAGGCCTGCGCCCAGGCACTGACGCTGAACAGGGCGGAGAAGGCAATGCTTGCTGCTTGTCGTGCGAGGCGCATATTTTTGTCTTTAACGTGGGACAATCAATCGTACATTAATTCAGGAAAAATCTGCTGACCGTGCAAAAATATCATGCATTGGACCGGCGCAGCCAAAAAATGAACAAGCTCAACAAGATTATCGCCATGTCGGCGTTCGACGCCGCCCGTGCATTGCAGTCGCGCACGCTCAGCGCACAAGACTATGTCAAGGCCGGCCTGGAGCGCATTGCCGCGCGCGAACCCGAGGTGCAGGCCTTTGCCTTTATCGATCCGGAGCTCGCGCTGTCGCGCGCCAAGACGCTCGATGCGGGTGCGATCCAGGGCCCGCTGCACGGACTGACCCTGGGAGTGAAAGATGTCTTTGACACCTGGGACATGCCCACCCAGGGCGGCTCAAAGGCCTTTGCCGGCTACCAGCCGGTGCAGGACGCTGCCTGCCTGGCCACGGCACGCAAACAAGGCGTGGTCATCATGGGCAAGACCGTGACCACCGAGTTGGCGACCTTTCCCACCAACGGCACGCGCAACCCGCTCAACCTGGAGCACACACCGGGCGGCTCGTCTTCGGGTTCAGCCGCCGCCGTGGCCGATTACATGGTCAGCTTTGCCACCGGCACACAGACCATGGGGTCCACCGTCCGGCCTTCAGGCTATTGCGGTGTCACCGGCTACAAACCCAGCTACAACCTGTTTCCCCGGCGCGGGGTCTGGCCCAACGCTGATTCCTGCGACACCGTGAGTTTGTTGGCGCGCGATGTGCGTGACGTCGCACTGCTCGCTTCGGCGATGGCGCAATACCCGGGCCTGATGCTGCCCGATGCGGACAAGGGCGCATCACGCGCACCCGTAGTGGGCGTTTGCCGCACCTTCGAGTGGGAACGCGCCGACGCGCATATGCACCAAGCCTTTGAGGACAGTGCGCGGCGCCTGTCTGCGGCCGGGGCCAAGGTGGTGGAGATTGTGCTGCCCGAGGTTTTTCGGGGGATGTTCGATGCGCAGCTTGCTGTGGTGCGGTTCGAGATGGGCCGCGCCTTTGCCGACATCATGGCGCGCCACGGAGCGCTTATCCGCAAGCCCTTGTACGACCGTACCGTGGCCAGCATGCAGGTCACCGGCGAGGAATACCAGCGGGCGCAGACGCTGGGACGGCAGTGCCGCCAGATGTTTCCCGACGTGCTGGGCGAGTGTGATGTGTTATTTGTGCCGGCCGCTACAGGGGAGGCGCCCAAGGGCCAGGATTATTCGGGCGACACGTCGATGAACCAGGTCTGGACCTTCATGCACGGTCCCTGTCTGTCGGTCACCGGCGGCACCGGTCCCAACGGCCTGCCGCTGGCCATGCAAGTGGTAGGGCGCATCGACGAGGACGCACGCACCCTGCGTGCCGCGCACTGGGTGGACCTGTGCCTGGAGGGGCGTCTCGCATGACAGGCGCTTTCCGGAGTCAGGCCTGTTCGATTTTGCGGTAAACCTGTGCAAAGCGCTCGTTTTTGGCGATGCCAAAATCCCCGGGGCCGTATTGCAACAACCAATCGCCGGCATCGCCCTGGAGCAGGTCACCGCCGGAGGACCTGGCCGCAGTGAAGGCTTCGTGCATTTGCCGCGCCAGCACGGGTATGGGTTTGGCCTGGTAGCGACCGTCCTCGCCGGGCAAGGCTTCGTATTTGGCGTCAAAGCGATCACGCGCGACGCTCCAGCGCGTGCCGGTGGAACCGGTAATCAGCGCGTCGCCGGTGTCGTAGCAGTTCGGGCCCTCGAGGCTGATCAGCTCGCCTGCCGTATCGGCGAATTCGACGGCGACGATTTCTGTCTTTATGTAAGGCACGGCAAGCGGGTCGGTGCTGAGGTCGATATCGCCCACCACGATTCGTCCGTCCCAAAGTGCGGGGAGGGCGCTGGTCGCGTTCTGCGCGTATTCCGCCACCAGCGTGGCCTCCCCGTCGATGACCCGGCTGTCCGGGGCCTGCTCGCGCATGGCTTTGCGCAGCGCGCGGGTCTTCCACCAAAAGTAGGCCCATGCCGTGAGGCCGAGCACGGCGATAAGGGAAAGGATCACCACCGAGAACAGGAGTCCCAGGACAAGCAGGATGGCGCTGGCGAGTAGTGCGAGCAGGTTGCGAATGTTTGTTGTCCTGGAAAAAGCTTGACGGTTCACCGGTATGCTCCGGCAGGCCGCTATCATACAAGTAGACGGATGCATTCACGCCCGCCGCACAAAGCCCGAACAATGCCACTGTTTTACGCCCCGCCAATTTGAACGCCGGTTTTGATATCGCCGTGGTGCTGGCTATGGGTGCGCTGGTGTGCAACGGGCTTTCCGACATCGTGTACAAACGTGCGGCGGGCGCCGGGCTTGCCTCGCACAGTTTGTTGCAGGTGCAGTCGATGTGTTACGGCGCAATCGTGCTCGCCTACGGGCTGCTGACCGGAACGCTGGTGTTCAATGCCGCCAGCCTGTGGGGCGCGGTGGCGGGGGTGTTTGCCTTCACCGCTTTTTACAATTTTTCGCGCAGCCTGCAGGCGGGCAATGTGTCGGTCAATGCGCCGATATTCCGCCTCAGCTTCACCGTCACCGCCGGACTGGCGATGCTGGTCCTGGGCGAACCGGCCAGTGCAAGCAAGCTTGCCGGACTCGGCTGCGCGCTTGCCGCGGTGTGGCTGCTGCTTGGCGGGGGCGCATCAGGTGTGAAAGAGCCGGTCCCGGCGGAAAGGTCGCGCAATTCACGCGCGTCACTGGTGCGCGTGCTGGTTGCGATGCTTGCCGTGGCGATCGCGAACCTGATTTACAAGGTGGCCTTATCCGCGAGGGCCACGCCGGCCGGCCTGCTGACGGTGCAGGCGGCGGCGGTGATCAGCCTTGGCAACATTGTGATGTTTCGCGCCGAAGGCAGCCTGCGGCCGAACGCAAAGGCCTGGCGCTTTGGGATACCGGCGGCCGGCCTGTTGTCGGCGGCGTTCATATTGCTGGCCGAAAGCCTGGCGCGCGGCCCGGCCAGTACCTTGGTGCCGATAACGCAAATGGGTTTCATCGTGACGGCAAGCATAGGCATCCTGGTGCTGCGCGAACCGGTGACGGGCAGGAAACTGACCGGCCTTGCGTTCGCCCTGGCGGCACTTGCTGCCTTGGCGCAAGGCTAGCCGCGCGCAAGACCTTACTCGTCTACCGCAACAACGTCGTCGGCTTCAAACTCATCGGGTACCGTGCCATCGCCCGGGCCGGT
>CAMDRY010000038.1 GCA_945906975.1 Bordetella parapertussis
CGGATTGGAATAAATTACCGCTCTGCGCTGTTATCGCTTGTGTGGCATACGGCATCGCCGAAGCCATGCCAACCAACCACCAATCCGGGAGCAAGTATATGAATAAAAAGATATTTTTTGCAAGCATCGCGGTTGCCCTGGGCAGCATAGTCACCGCCAACGCGTTCGCACAGGCCAAGCCGGACGTGCTGGTCAAGCAACGCCAGGCTGGAATGACCCTGATCGCCAAGTACTTCGGCCCCCTCGGCGGCATGGCTGCCGGACGCGTGCCCTACGACGCGGCGGTCGTTGCGCGCAACGCCGGCTACCTTGACGTGTTAACGCTACTGCCATGGGATGGTTTCAATGCCAGCACCTCGGGCGAAAAAAGTGGCACCCTGCCCGCCGCCTATTCAGACGCCGCCAAATTCAAGGAAGCAGGCGATGCGCTGCACACGGCCGTCGTCAAACTCGCTTCAGTGGCCAAAGGTGGCAGCGAAGCGGACGTCAAAGCAGCGATCGGCGCCGTGGGTAAAACCTGCGGGGGTTGCCACGACAACTTCCGCGCCAAGCCCTAAGCCTGGGCCTGAACCCTTTGGGAGCGTCAAGTTAGTCCAAACAGCCCCGCTACGGCGGGGCTGTTCATTTGCGAGCCCCGAATCACGTCTTGCTAGAATGAACGCCCATGCCAAAAGGTGAATACCCCATGCCCCCCATCCGACTGTGCTTGAGCGCGCGCACGCTGATTCGGCAGGTCGCACGCGCCGCCGCCATCCTCGTCCTCGCAAGCCCGGCGATCGCCCAGATGCCGGCCAAACCCGCCACCGCCGTGCCACCCGCGGTGGTCCGCGGCGAATACCTGATGAAAGCCGGGGGCTGCCTTGGCTGCCATACCGCCGAGAAAAAAGATGCCGTTCCTTTCGCCGGGGGTCGCGGACTGACGACGCCCTTCGGCACCTTTTACGGCCCCAACATCACCCCCCATCCCACCGCAGGCATAGGCAGGTGGACAGAGGCGCAATTTATTCGCGCCATGCGCCATGGTGAGCGGACAGATGGCAGTAACTACTTTCCCGCTTTTCCTTATCCGTCGTTCACAAAAATAAACGATGCGGACCTGAACGACCTGTGGGCTTATTTGCGCTCACTCGCGCCAAACGCCCAGCCGAGCCGCGAGCACGAACTGAAGTTCCCCTTCGGATTTCGCTTTCCCGTAACGATTTGGAAATGGCTGTTTTTCACGCCCGGCGCATTTGCCGATGACAGCAAGGCGGCGCCGGTCGTCAAGCGCGGCGCGTATCTCGCGCAAGCGCTGGGACATTGCGGCGAATGCCACACACCACGCAATTTCATCGGCGGCCCCAACAAGAGCCGCTTTCTCGCCGGCGGTAAGAGCCCCGAGGGCAAGAGCGTCGCCAACCTCACGCCGACCGGCCTGAAAAAATGGAATGACAAGGACTTGCAGGAGTTCCTGCTCTCCGGCCTTTCACCCGATGGGGATGTCACGGCGGAGGCCATGGGCGAGGTGGTCACCAACACCACCAGCAAACTCACTCCGCCCGACCTGGCCGCACTAATAGCCTATTTGCGCACGCTGGCGCCGCTGCCCAACGAGGCGAAGTAAGCCTGGCCCTGCGGGCGGCAAGCTCAGCGCCCGGACACTAGATGCGGCGAGCCAGTTCGGCCGCCTTTCCGGTATAACGGGCCGGGGTCAGCTTGAGCAAACTTTGCTTTGCTGCGTCCGGGATCGCCAACCCGCCCACGAACACCTTGAGCGCCTCACGCGTAATACCCTTGCCGCGCGTCAATTCCTTGAGCTGCTCATAGGCGTCGGCGATGCCGTAGCGACGCATGACGGTCTGGATGGGCTCGGCCAGAACCTCCCAGTTGGCATCGAGGTCCTCCTTCATGCGCGCCGGATTGACCTCGAGCTTTTCCAGCCCTTTCATGCATGAGGCATAGGCAAGCAGACTGTGTCCCAGGGCCACGCCTATGTTGCGCAACACAGTAGAGTCGGTCAGGTCGCGCTGCCAGCGCGAAATCGGCAGCTTTTCCGAGAGGTGGCGCAATATCGCGTTGGCCAGGCCAAGGTTGCCCTCGGAATTCTCGAAATCAATCGGATTGACCTTGTGCGGCATGGTCGAGGACCCGATCTCTCCCTCCTTCGGCCTTTGCTTGAAGTAGCCCAGGGAAATATAGCCCCATATATCACGATCAAAATCAATAAGGATGGTGTTGGCGCGGGCCATCGCGTCAAACAGCTCAGCCAGACTATCGTGCGGCTCGATCTGAATGGTGTAGGCGTTGAACTCAAGGCCAATCGACTCGACAAAGCGCCGGGCAAATTTCTCCCAGTCGAAATCAGGGTAAGCGGACAGATGGGCGTTGTAATTGCCCACCGCGCCGTTGATCTTGCCCTGCAGCCGGATTTTCCCGGCAACGGCGTGCGCGCGTCGCAGGCGGTGTACGACGTTGGCAAGCTCCTTGCCCATGGTCGTCGGCGAAGCCGGTTGCCCATGGGTGCGCGATAGCATCGGCTGGCGCGCAAGCGCACGCGCAAGCGCACGCAGCTTGGCTATGATGCGCGCCAGCGCCGGTTGCATGACTTCGCTGCGCGCGCGCTCTAGCATCAGCGCATAAGCGAGGTTGTTGATGTCCTCGGAGGTGCAGGCAAAATGAATGAACGCTGCAACCTTCGCCGCTTCCCGGTTGCCCTCGAGTCGCTCGCGCAGCCAATATTCAATGGCCTTTACATCGTGGTTCGTGCGACGCTCGATCTCCTTGACCCGCGCCGCGTCCTTCTCGCTGAAGTCCGCCAGCACCGCTTGCAACTGGCGCTGTGTCTTTTGCGAAAATGGCCCGATTTCACGCAGGCTGCGCTCTTTGGCCAGCGCCAGCAGCCAGCGGATTTCCACTTCGACACGGCAGCGGATAAGCGCGTATTCACTGCAATGCGGACGCAGTGCGTCCAGTTGGCTGTGGTAACGCCCGTCAAGCGGGGAAAGAGCGGTAAGCGGGGTCGGCATGCTTGGTGGGGGCGGTATTAAAAACGCATTTTACCCGCTTCCGCAAACAGGGGCCGTAATGCAAGCCTCAAGCAGAACAAACGCGAACAAGCCCCGACAAACGCGTGCGTGCGCCGGCCTGATGGGTACTGCATGGTACAATTTGCACCTGTCATACGCGCTTCCTGTCCGGTTTTTTGGGACTTTATCCGGCCTTTTCATGCTCTGAATTCCGCCTATCTGCCCCCTCCATGATGAAATTAATCGGTTCCCCCGCCAGCCCGTTTGTGCGCAAGGTGCGCGTTTTCGCCGCTGAAAAGCGCATCGAATATGAAATGGAGCTGGATAACGTCTGGAGCGCAGACGCCAAGATCCTCGCCGTCAATCCGCTGGGCAAGGTGCCCGCGCTGGTGCTGGACGACGGCTCCGCGTTGTTCGATTCGCGCGTGATCGTGGAATTTCTCGACACTGTTTCGCCTCTCGGAAAACTCATTCCTTCGGACAGCCGCGACCGCATCGAGGTCAAGCGCTGGGAAGCACTGGCCGATGGCATGCTCGATGCGGCAGTGCTCGCGCGCATGGAAGCGGCACGCCCGGCAGGGGAAAAAAGCCAGGCCTGGGCGGACCGCCAGATGGACAAGGTTGCACGCAGTCTTGATGCAATGAACGAACAGCTGGGCGAAAAAACGTGGTGCGCCGGCAATGCGTTCTCCCTCGCCGACATCGCAGTCGGAACCGGTCTGGCATGGCTGGACTTTCGTTTCGCGTCGCTTGGCTGGAAGGACGGCCGGCCCAACCTCGCACGCCACCTTGCCAAGCTCGCAGAGCGTCCGTCGTTTGCCGAGACCGTGCCGGTAGCCTAAGCCGGGTGGGCCGTTCAAAAGATGGGGAGCGCGGTCCGGAATAGATCACCCGGCGCGGATGTTCACCTTAATTGCGGACGCCTCCTCCGCGTGACAAGCTGTGCGCGCCGCCACTTCACCGCAAAGAGCCGATCCATGCCATGGACGAACTGATCAACCATCCAGCAGTACAAGCCGGCGTCGCCCCCTTCCTCGCCGGACTGCTCACCGCCGGCCTGCTCTATCGCGCGAGGTTGGGCGGCCTCGCCGTTGTCGCCGGCTTTGCCACCGCAGTAGCCCTCATCAGCGGCTTCGGCTTTACACCGCTTACCGCCACACGCAAGATTGTTCTGCTCGGTCTACTCGCGCCTTTGCTCGGGCTTGGCGTTGACTGGTTTGCCAGGCCGACACGCACGGTCAATATCGTCCTAGCCGTATTTTCGGCCGCCACAGCCGTGTGGGTGTTCTGGGCGGTGCTGGTGCAAAAGGAATTTGCCGATGCCCTGCGTCTGGGCGCCATCGTCTCCATCTCAACGGCCGTGACCGTGGCCCTGACCCTGAGCCTCGTGTCACGCCCGGTCCGCTCCGCCAGCGCCGGCCTGTGCCTGGGGCTGGGTGTGGGCATCGCCGCCGTGCTGGCCGCCTCCACACAGTACGGCCAGTACGGCATCGCACTTGGCGCCTCCTGCGGCGCGGTACTGTTGCTGCAAATGCTGCTCGGGCGTGGCATTCCCACCGGCGTGACGTTCGCGCTGAGCGCCTCATTGCTCGCCGCACTGCTCGGTTCGGCGGCATTCGTGCTCGCGTCGCTGCCCTGGCCTGCGCTGGCCCTGCTTGCCCTTGTTCCGCTCGCGGCGCGCGTGCCCCTGCCCGATCGCATGCCGGTCTGGCTGCAGGCCCTTGTCGCGTGTATTTTCGCCATAGTGCCGGCGATGGCGGCGTTTTACCTGACCTGGACCGCCGCAACCGGCGCGCAGGGTTGAACCGTCTTTTTCCACCATGTAGTGTTCGCAACCCCTGATTCACCCACCCCGATTCACCACCCCTGCTTCACAACCCTGAGGAGATCGCATGTCCAAGCTGGCTTTTGTCCTGGTCGCAGTTGCACTGCCACTCACTGCCGTGGCTGCACCCGAGTCCTACACCCTTGACCCGTACCACACTTACCCCAACTTTGAAGTCAACCATCTTGGCTACTCGAAGATGCGCGGCCGCTTCGACAAGAGCGCCGGCAAGTTCAGCATCGACCGCGCCGCAAAATCAGGTTCACTGGAACTGACGGTGCAGACGGCGTCGATCACCACCGGCGACAATGACAAGGGCAATCGTCCCCGCGCACGCGATGAGCACTTGCGCGCCGCAGATTTTTTCAATGTTGCCGAGTTCCCGACGATGGTCTACAAGGCGGCAACGGTGAAATTCAGCGGCGACAACGTGTCGAGCCTGGAAGGCAACCTGACACTGCTGGGCGTAACCAAGCCGCTGGCCCTCACCGTTGACAACTGGAAATGCGGCCCCCACCCGGTAAGCAAAAAGGAAATGTGCGGCGCCAACGCGCACGGCACCTTCAAGCGCTCGGACTTTGGCATGAAATACGGCATTCCGGCCGTCGGCGACGAAATCACGCTTTGGGTGGAAGTGGAAGCCTACAAGGACTGACGCTTTCACGGCGCAAGGCGAACGACAAAAGGGCCGCGATTGCGGCCCTTTTTGTTTTGCGCACGCCGATGCGCGTGCTACTGGATGATGCCCCCGCCCAGGCAGACCTCGCCCTGATACAGCACCGCAGACTGCCCCGGCGTCACCGCCCATTGCGGAACCTCCACCGCCATCACGCAATGTCCATCCCCAGCTGCCCTTATGTGGCACGCCGCATCGGCCTGGCGGTAACGCGTTTTGGCGGTGTAATCGCAGGCGCTGTCCGGTGCCTCGCCCGCCACCCAGGACAAATCAGCGGCGGTCAGGGCGCGATTGAGCAGCAACGGATGCTCGTGCCCCTGCACGACGATAAGTTCATTGCGCACCATGTCCTTTGCCGCCACATACCAGGGTTCGCCGCCGCCGTCTTTTGCGCCGCCCAACCCGATGCCTTTGCGCTGACCTATGGTATAGAAGGCAAGTCCGATGTGCTCGCCAACTATCTTCCCCCCGGGGGTTTTCATCGCACCCGGCGCCTTGGGCAAATAGCGGTTAAGAAACTCGCGAAACGGCCGCTCACCGATGAAACAAATACCTGTCGAATCTTTTTTTGCAAAGTTGTGCAGGCCCGCCTGCTCGGCGATACGGCGCACTTCTGTTTTTTGAATCTCGCCGAGCGGAAACAGCGTACGCGACAACTGCGCCTGGTTGAGGCGGTGCAGGAAATAACTCTGGTCTTTGCTGCCGTCGGCGGCCTTGATCAACTCAAATCTGCCGTCACCGGCGCGCTGGCTTACGCGCGCGTAATGGCCGGTGGCGATGCGGCTGCCGCCCAGCGCCATGGCGTGCTCAAGAAAGGCCTTGAACTTGATCTCGGCGTTACAGAGCACATCTGGGTTGGGGGTGCGCCCGGCGGAGTATTCGCGTAAAAAATCGGCAAACACCCGGTCCTTGTATGCGGCGGCAAAATTCACCACCTCCAATTCGATGCCGATCACATCAGCGACCGAGGCGACGTCGATAAGATCCTGCCGGGTGGAGCAATACTCATCGTCGTCATCGTCCTCCCAGTTCTTCATGAACAGTCCGATCACATCGAAACCCTGCTGCTTGAGCAACAGCGCAGCAACCGAAGAGTCCACGCCACCGGACATGCCGACGACTATGCGCTCACCAGCCATTGATCGCCCAGCGGCGGCGGCGCGGATCACCACCCGCAACCCAGACATTGCGCGCCATGACCACAGCCGGGCGGCCATTGTCATAGAACCAGCTGTCCACCATGAACTCTTCGCCCGATACGGTCGTCGCGATGCGCGCCGACCAGTGTTCCCAGATGATGCCGCGTGCCACCGGCGGTTTTAACTCATGGAAGCGCAGCAGGCCGCGGCGCTGCAACAGCGCCAGAAAATTGCTGGTTGTAACGGAATGATCAAGACAATCCATGCGGCCGTCGACCTCGTCGTCCTCACTGTCGCCGCCACGGTCGGACCAGATCGGCGACTGAGCGCCGGCCAATGCATGCATGCGGCCGATAACCAGCGCAATGGCTTCCCGCTCCGCCGCCTCGTTTTCCGCCATGTCGAGCAATGCTGCATATTGCATCAGGCGCTCCTCCGGGAAGCGCACTGTGGACTCGGCGTTGCAGCCGTAGTTGTAGCAGACGCGCGCCTGCTCACCGGCAAGCGCCGGCACGGCCGCACACCAGAGAGAGAACAGCGCCAGCGCCGCCTGGGCCCCCGCCTTAATCGACATGCGTGATCACCTCCAGGGGCCAACGCTGTCCGGCGATAAAATCATCGATACAGCGCATCACCAACGGACTGCGGTGCGCCGGAGCCAGCCTGCGGATTTCATCAGCGGTCAGCCACACTGCGCGCACGATTTCCCTGTCCAGTTGGCGCGACGCATCCAGCCCCAATGGAACGCAGGCAAAGGTAAAACGCAGAAAGGTGTTGTCCGCCGGCGCGTAATGCCATCGGTAGACGCCAACCAGTTGCCGCGGTTCGCAGCGCCAGGCGGTTTCTTCCAGCGTCTCCCGCACGCAGGCGTCGACCAGGGTTTCGCCCGGCTCCCAGTGCCCCGCAGGCTGGTTGTAGACACGGCGACCATCGGCCTCCTCTTCAACCAGCAGGAAGCTGCCATCGCGCTCAATGACGGCGGCGACCGTGACGCTGGGCTTCCAGACTGCGCTGTCCACTGCGTGTTCTCCGGTCAGACCTTGTTCTTGGCGATGAAATCGGCGATGCGGCCAACACCGGCGCGTATCGCTTCGGGCGATGCGGCATAGGAGAAACGGATGTGCTGGCCTTCGTCCGGAACGCGGGCGCCAAAGTGAATATCAGCCAACACCGCCACCCCCGCCTCGTTGAGCAGACGCTTGCGAAACTCCTCGGAATCCCTGGCGCCGACCATATGGCAGGCTGCGGTGACGTTAGGCCACGCGTAAAACGCGCCACCGGGCGTGCGGCAGGAAATTCCCGGCACTTGGTTGAGCAGGCCGACGATGAGGTCGCGCCGGTCAAGAAAGGACTGGCGCATTTTTTCCGCTTCGGTTTGCGGACCGTTGAGCGCCTCGACCGCCGCCCACTGGCTGATCTGCGAGGCGCAGGAATCGGTGTTAGTGACCCAGCGCACGAAATGCGGCGCCAGCACCGGGTTGGAGGCAAAGCCGATACGCCAGCCCGTCATCGCCCAGGTCTTGGATGCGCCGTCGGAAATGATGGTGCGCTCATACATGCCCGGCAGCGCCGCGATGGACGCGAATTTACCCTGGTAGACCAGGCGCGAATAGATTTCATCGGCGTACACCCAGACCTGGGGATGGCGGCGCAGGATGGCGGCGACGGCCTCGAGGTCGGCGGGCGTGAGGCTGCCGCCGGTCGGGTTGTGCGGCGAATTGAGGATCAGCAGTTTGGTCTTGGGCGTGATCTTCGCCTCAAGTTCGGCCGGATCAAAAGCAAAGTCGCGCGCCTCGCGCAGGTAAAGCGGCACCGGCACCGCACCGTGTGCGAGGATTTGCGATTCGTAAATGGGGAAACCCGGGTTGGGATAAATCACCTCGTCGCCAGCGCCGTAATCGGTGGTGCACAGGATGGCGTAGGCGATAAAGGGCTTGGCGCCGGCGCCGACCACCACGTGCTCAGGGTCGATGCTGAGGCCGCGCATGGCGCCCATGTAACGCGCCGCCGCATCACGCAGTTCCGCAATGCCGGCCGAGGCGGTGTAGCCGTGCTTGCCTTCTCGGATCGCCTTGACCGCCGCATCCTGTATGTTCACCGGCGTGTGAAAATCGGGTTGGCCGATGCAGAATGAAATGATGTCCTTGCCCTTGCGGATGAGGTCGTTGACCTCGGCGAGCACCACGAATGCATTTTCGGTTCCGAGGCTGGCAGTACGGCGGCTAAGGTTTGGCATGGCGTCATCAGGACATGGAAAAGCAGGTATTTTACGCCAGCCAGCCACAGCGCCGCCGCCGGCGGTGGCGCACCTGTCCTGCTTGCGGCATCATCCAAGCACCCGCTCAGCCGCCTCGAGCCTACCCCCTACTGTCAAGGCCTTTCCCATGACACCCCAGCTCAAGGCGCCCGCCGGTGCCACCGATTGCCACATGCACGTCTACGATGACCGCTATACGCCGGTCGCGACCGCCCCGTTCATGCCACCGCATGCACCCATCGCCGCCTACCGCACAGTGCAGGCCGCGCTCGGGCTGGAGCGCGTGGTCGTGGTGCAACCGGCGGCCTACGGCTTTGACAACAGCTGTACGCTTGAGGCCATGGCCGCCTTCGGCGCCGGCGCGCGCGGCATCGCCGTAATAAAGCCGGACGTGGGCGAGGACGAGCTAAACCGCCTGGATCGCGCCGGGGTGCGCGGCGTGCGCTATTTCATGCTCAAGGGCGGGTTGCTGCCCTGGGAAAGTCTCGAAGCGATGGCCGCGCGTATCGCCCCGCTGGGCTGGCACATCAACCTGCAACTGGACGGCCGCGAGCTGCCAAAGCACATCGAAATGATCCGGCGCCTGCCCGGCAACCTGGTGCTGGACCACAACGGCAAGTTCCTCGAGCCCGTGGACACCGCCAACGCCGCCTTCCGCTGCCTGCTCGACCTGCTCGATGGCGGGCGCGCCTGGGTCAAGCTGGCCGCACCCTACGAAACATCAAAAATCGGGCCGCCCCGCTACGACGATGTCAGCACGCTTGCGCGCGCGCTGATTCGCGCGCACCCGGAGCGCTGCCTCTGGGCGAGCAACTGGCCCCACCCGAACCAGAACCCGCAACCGTCCAGCGCCGCCATGCTCGACCTGCTGCTGCACTGGGCCGACGACGATGCGACACGCCGGCGTATCCTGGTCGATAATCCGGCTCTCGTCTACGGCTATTGAAGGAACCCGCATGCTCGTCAATTGCGTCGCCTACCAGAACGGCCTCAAGCTCGCCGACATCACCAAGCAGCAAATCAGCGACTACATCAGCCGGCCAGAATGTTTTGTCTGGGTCGCACTCGCCGATCCGGATGGCGGGGAACTGGGCGAGATGCAGGAAGAATTCGGGCTGCACGACCTTGCCGTCGAGGATGCGCTCTACGGGCACCAGCGGCCGAAATCCGAGGAATACGGCGACACGCTTTTTTTCGTCTTGCACATGGTAGAAGCGACTGAAGACGACCTGCACGTCGGCGAGGCCGCTATTTTCATCGGGCGCAATTTCGTGCTCTCGGTGCGCAGCCGGACGCAAAAGGGTTTCTCCGAAGTTCGCGCACGTTGCGAGCGCGAACCTGAACTGCTGCGCCACGGCTCGGGCTACGTGCTCTATGCATTGATCGACGCGGTGGTGGACCGATACTTCCCCATCCTCGACAGGCTCGAGGAAGAACTGGAGGGCATTGAGGAGCGGATTTTCTCCGGCGGCAACGCACGCGCCAACATCGAGGCACTCTACGGTTTGAAACAAAAATTGATGACGCTCAAGCACGCCGCAGCGCCGTTGCTCGAGGCCGTGGGCAAACTGTACGGCGGTCGCGTGCCGCAGGCCTGCACAGGGCTGAACGACTACTTCCGCGACGTCTACGACCACCTCGGACGACTCAACCAGTCAATCGATTCCACGCGGGAGATGGTGATCACCGCCATTTCGGTCAACCTGTCGATGATCGCTGTCGGCGAGTCGGATGTAACCAAGCGCCTCGCCGCCTATGCCGCACTGGTTGCCGTGCCCACACTGATCGCCGGCATTTATGGCATGAATTTCGAACACATGCCGGAGCTCAAATGGGCCTATGGCTACCCGCTGGCGCTGGCACTGATGGTGGGCATCGATTGCCACCTGTTTTTCCGCTTCCGCAAATCCGGCTGGCTGTAGCGGCACGCGCAGAGCGTCGCCGTTCAGCCGTGCGGGATTCCCAGCCGCCGATTGGCCGGAACCGCCACGTCAATGAGCCTTGGCTTGGGCAGGTGCAAATTGCCCATCAACTCGATGAACTGTCCGCGGCTCTTGCCGGCAAGCCGCGGATTATGTGCCTTTTCGCGGCCTATGGTCGACACCGTGAAGCCCTTGTAGTCGTGTGCCGGCCACACCTTGGTGTCATCGGGCAGGGTGAATAGGTTCTGCGTGATGCTGTCATAGAGCGCGCCCGCGTCGCCGCCCTGGAAGTCGGTGCGCCCGCACCCCATGATCAGCAACGCGTCGCCGGTGAACAGGTTGTCACGCCACAGGTAGCTGGCGCTTCCGGCGGTGTGCCCCGGCGTGTTAATCACGCGGATCGCCTCGTCACCAAAACGAATCAATTCACCGTTGAGAGCCTGCAGATCGGCCGCTACGATGTGGCAGCCGGCGGGCGCCACCGCAGTGGCGCCGGTCAGCTCGCGCAGCCGCCCCGCTGAGGTAACGTGGTCGGCGTGCGCGTGTGTTTCGATGGTGTAGCGCAACTTCAGGCCCTCGCGCTTTATCAGCGCAAGGTCACGCTCGGCCTGGGTGTCCACCGGATCGATCAACGCCGCCGCACGGGAGACCCTGTCGATCAGCAAATAGGTATAAGTGGACGATTCGGCATCGAACAACTGGATCATCGGCAGCGACATGTCAAACATTCCTCAGGCAAGGCGCGCGAGCATTCCGGTTATCTCGCTCGCACGGTAAGGATGCTTGAGCGCATGTTGCTCGAGCATGCATCCGATCATCTGATAAAAAGCGCGGTCAAGCGCCTTGCGGCTGGCCGCCATCTGCTGGCCGACCTTTTCGCAATCATCGCCAGTCTCGATCATTTTTTGCAGGCCGCGCAACTGCCCCTCAACCCGCTTTAGCCGCAGGATCAGATCCTTGCGGTGCTTTTCTTCGAGCCGGTCCGCCATGCTTGCGCCTCCATTTCTTCAGTTGTCCGTCCGCCGCCGGTCGGCCATCCTTGTGCTTTGGTTTTAAATTTAGAATTATTTTATATACGGTAGGGGGTATGGTATAATACTACGCTGCGGCCGTCAAGCACGCATTAAGCGCAAGCTGCGCTGCCGGCCCGAGCCTGGCGCCCAAACCGTGTCGGCCGCCCAACGCGATTGGAAAGAAATCGGAGGCACACATGAAACTAAATGTCGGCGGTATTGATCGCGCCCTGCGCGTTGTTGCGGGCCTCGCACTGACAGGTCTGGCCCTTACCGGAATGATCGGCGTCTGGGGCTGGATTGGCGTGATGGCGCTTGCCACCGGCTTGTTCAGCTTTTGCCCGCTCTACACCCTGCTGGGCGTGGGCACCTGCCCGCTCAAGGCCAAGACCTGAAACGCACGAGGATCACGGATGCATAACTTCACCCCCTGGCCTGCCCTTGCCGGCGGCGCATTGATCGGCCTTGCGGCCGCGCTGCTGTTGTGGCTTAACGGCCGTATCGCCGGCATCAGCGGCATCGTCAACGGCGCAATGAATGGGCCCCGTGGCGACACCGCCTGGCGCGTGCTGTTCATTCTCGGCCTGATCGTCGGCGCGGGCACCTGGCGGTGGTTTGCACCGCCCGCCTTTATCGCGCGCAGCAACTATCCGTTGGGGCTCATCATTGCCGCGGGACTGCTGGTCGGATTCGGCACGCGGCTTGGTAGCGGCTGCACCAGCGGGCACGGCGTGTGCGGCATCGCACGCCTTTCGCCACGTTCTATCGCGGCGACCCTGGTGTTCATGGCCTTTGGCGCCGGCGCGGTGTTCGCGTTGCGCCTTGCCGGAGCGTTTTGACATGGGACGCAACCTCGCCGCCCTGGCATCGGGCCTGCTCTTCGGCCTCGGCCTTGCCGTGTCGCAAATGGTCAACCCGAACAAGGTCCAGGCATTCCTCGACATCAGTGGCGAGTGGGACCCGAGCCTCGCCCTGGTCATGGGCGCCGCGCTGGTCGTGACCTCGATCGGTTTTCGCTTCGCGCTAAGGCGCAAAGCCGCGGTGTTCGGCGGCCGCTTTGCCCTGCCGGCGCTGGCGCAAATAGACCTCAAGTTGCTTGCCGGCGCGGCAATTTTCGGCGCCGGTTGGGGGCTGGCGGGCTATTGCCCGGGACCGGCGCTTGCCGCGCTGTCGCGACCGGGCCTGGAGGCGCCCGCCTTTGTCATCGCCATGTTCGCCGGCTCGCTATTATGCCGCCTGCTGGTGGAGCGACGCTAAAATGCAAAATCGGGGAGTGCGACTAGCCCAGCGTGGGCATA
>CAMDRY010000039.1 GCA_945906975.1 Bordetella parapertussis
GCCGGTGCCGGGCGAAGCGGGCCCGACATTGACTGCGTGTGTTTTGCTGCCCGGAATTTTGAACCGGTTTCGAAACACCCGCCAAGTCGCTAATTCGTTAATTTACCAAGTCGCGCAACGGGCCACGCGTGCGGCCCCTTACCCACTCCATTTATTTCATTCGACCCATTCCGCCACCATGCTTGAAAACCTGACCCAACGCCTGTCGCGCGTCATCAAGACCATTCGCGGCGAGGCGCGCCTGACTGAGGCGAACATTTCCGAGGCCTTGCGCGAAGTGCGCATGGCCTTGCTTGAGGCCGATGTCGCGCTGCCGGTGGTGCGCGATTTCATCGCCTCGGTAAAGGAGAAGGCGCTAGGCGAAGAAGTCATAGGCAGTCTCACGCCGGGGCAGGCGCTCGTGTCGGTGGTGCACCGCGAGCTGACCGCGCTGATGGGCGGAGAAAACGCCGCGCTCGACCTCGCTGCGCAGCCGCCGGCGGTGATCTTGATGGCCGGCCTGCAGGGCTCGGGCAAGACCACCACCTCGGGTAAGCTGGCAAAGCTGTTGTTGGAGCAAAAGAAAAAAGTCCTGCTGGTCTCGTGCGACGTCTATCGACCGGCGGCCATCGAGCAGCTCAAGCTGCTTGCGGCGCAGGTTGGTGTCGATTTTTTCCCGTCCGATGGCACGCAAAAGCCGGTCGATATTGCCAACGCCGCATTGCAGTACGCCAAGTCGCATTACCAAGATGTACTGATAGTCGATACCGCCGGACGGCTGGCGATCGACGAGGCGATGATGCAGGAGATCGGGCAGATCCACGCCGCGGTCCACCCGGTGGAAACGCTGTTTGTGGTCGATGCGATGCAGGGGCAGGACGCGATCAATGTGGCCAAGGCGTTTAGCGAGGCGCTGCCCCTTACCGGTGTGGTGCTGACCAAGCTCGACGGCGATTCGCGCGGTGGCGCCGCCTTGTCGGTGCGCCATGTCATCGGAAAACCGATCAAGTTTGCCGGTACCAGCGAAAAAATCGGCGGGCTCGAGCCCTTTCATCCCGAGCGCATGGCCGGCCGTATTCTGGGCATGGGCGACATACTTTCGCTGGTTGAAGAGGCGCGCAAGGGCGTCGACCAGGAAGAGGCGATCAAGCTCGCCGAGAAATTCAGGAAGGGCAAGGGTTTCGACCTGGAGGACTTCAAGGCGCAGATTGCGCAGATGCGCAAAATGGGCGGTTTGTCATCGCTGATCGACAAACTGCCGGCGCAACTGGCGCAGGCCGCCCAAGCGCAGTCAGCGGACGCCGGAGAAACGCAGATGCGACGCACCGAGGGCATTATCAACTCAATGACGCGCCTGGAGCGGGCGCGGCCGGAACTCATCAAGGCTTCGCGCAAACGCCGCATCGCCACCGGCGCCGGGGCGTCGGTACAGGAGGTCAATCGCCTGCTCGCCCAGTTCGAGCAAATGCAAAAAATGATGAAACAGATGCAAAAAGGCGGCATGCAAAAAATGATGCGCAGCATGAAGGGCATGCTCCCGGGCATGCGCTAGCCGCGGCTGCGTTTGTGCCCGGGGCGTGTTCTCGGCTTGCTTGTGAAGTTGGCTGTTTAAGCCTTGATTTAAATAAGAAAAATTCTATTTTCTCGGGCTGGCGGCGATGTTTGCCCGTTGGCCAAGCGCAGTCTTGCCAAAGCGGTATAAATCCGCGTAAAATAACGGGCTTTTCCCTATTCCGGTCACGTGGCCGGGATTAAACCTCCGCATCGGAGAAATTGAAATGGTTGTCATTCGTTTAGCTCGTGGTGGTGCCAAGCACCGTCCTTTTTACAATATAGTTGCCGCCGATTCGAAGTTTCGCACGCAAGGCCGCTTTCTTGAGCGCGTCGGGTTTTACGATCCGAAAGCACCGGAAGGCCGCGAGTCGCTGCGTATCTCGATGGAACGCCTGACCTTTTGGCAGGGCAAGGGTGCCCAGTTGTCGCCCACCGTGGCGCGCCTGGCCAAGACCTTTAGCAAGGCCGCCGGAGCTGCGGCAGCCAAGTAGTTCTCACGGCGCCGCGGATGTCAAAGGGGCCCGGGGGAGCGGAGTGGCGTTGGTGAAAAACGCAATGGCGCCGCCACCAAAGCTCATAGCGATGGCCCGGGTAGTCGGGCCCTGGGGAGTGAAAGGCTGGATCAAACTGGTCCCGCATACCGCACAGATCGACATGCTGTGCGCCCACCCCGGCTGGTGGGTGGGACGCAACGGTGAATGGCGCGAGTGCCGGATATTGGCCTGCGAGCAAAAAGGCAAGCATCTGGTGGCGCAACTCGACGGGATTGTGGTTCCCGAAGAAGCGGTGAAGTTCAAGGGAATGGATGTCGCGCTGCCCCGTGCGGTGCTTCCGGCGAGCGGCGACAACGAATTTTACAAGGTCGATCTGGTCGGCCTGGATGTGGTGAATGAAGAGGGCGGCGCGCTGGGTCGCGTTGTCGAGCTGTACACCAACGGTGCGCACGACGTATTGCGCATCGAGTCGGCGGAGCGCGAGCGTTTGATTCCTTTCGTGCCGTCGGTGGTGCGCCAGGTCGACATGGACGGTGGTGCGATACATGTGACCTGGGGCCTGGACTGGTGAGCCCTGGCTGGAGCGGCGATGCAGTTTGATTGCGTCACCTTGTTCCCGGAGATGTTCGCCGCGGTGTCCGATTGGGGCATAACGCGGCGTGCACGCGAGCAGGGGCGGTTTGCATTGAGGACGTGGAATCCGCGCGATTTCACAACGGATAATCACCGTACGGTCGATGACAGGCCTTACGGGGGCGGGCCGGGCATGGTGATGCTGGCCGACCCGCTGGAAAAAGCGGTGAACGCGGCGCAGGCTGCCGGCGGGGCGAGGGTGTTGTACCTTTCGCCACAGGGGCCGGTACTCGATCACAAGAAGGTGATCGCGCTATCGGGTGAGGCCAGGCTGATATTGCTGTGCGGGCGTTACGAGGGGATAGACGAGAGGTTGTTTTCGCGGGTGGTCGATGAGGAGGTGTCCATCGGCGACTACGTGCTCTCGGGCGGCGAACTGGCCGCGATGGTATTGATCGACGCCTGTGTGCGGCAGTTGCCCGGGGTGTTGAACGATGAAGGTTCGGCGGCGCAGGACTCGTTTTCCGCCGGACTGCTGGAAGGGCCGCAGTACACGCGGCCCGAGCTGTACCAGGGCGAGGCCGTTCCATCGGTGCTGCTGTCGGGCAACCATGCGGACATCGCGCGCTGGCGCTTGAAGCAAGCTGTAGGTAGAACATGGCTGCGACGCCCCGAACTTCTTGAAAGCCGGGGCCTATCACAGACCGAAAAGAGCCTGCTGGAGGAATTCCGGCGGGACCAAAACGAGCAGGGCAAGTCCTGATAGGTCTGCGGGGCGGGTTCCTGGGTCGAAACGATGAAGGGAAATGAGCATGAATCTGATTGAGCAACTCGAACAGGAAGAAATCGTCCGTCTGGGCAAGATCATCCCGGTGTTCGCCCCTGGCGACACGGTGATCGTCAACGTCAACGTAAAGGAAGGCGAGCGCAAGCGCGTCCAGGCCTACGAGGGCGTCGTTATCGCCAAGCGCAACCGCGGCCTCAACTCCGCCTTTACCGTTCGCAAGATTTCATCGGGCGAGGGCGTTGAGCGCACTTTCCAAACCTACTCGCCGCTGATCGCGTCGATTGAAGTCAAGCGCAAGGGTGATGTGCGCCGTGCCAAGCTTTACTACCTGCGCGACCGTTCGGGCAAGTCGGCGCGTATTCGCGAAAAACTCACCGCGCGCGTACCCGGTGCCAAGGCCGCAGCGACCGCAGCCGCAGCCGCAGCCGCAACGGTGGCAGCCGTGGAACCTGTAGACAAGGCCTGAGCCTTTAAGCAGTGCCTCGCGCGCGCGGGGTGCGCACAAAAAAGGGACGTTTCGGCGTCCCTTTTTCATTGCGTCCGGGCTGATCGCGGCCAAAATGTTGCTTGTCGCTTGTTGCCCGCCGGTGCAATGTTGCAGTGGTGTATTGGTGCAGTGGCGTTATGCCGCGAAGTGTGGTTTTTTTCTTGTAGACTGGTTGCACCCCGCCACCACCCGGAGTCTCGCATGTGCATTTTCCGCCGTTTGCTGGTTTGCATCCTTGCCGCCGCAGCGCTTGCGCTGCCGGCCGCGGCCGGGGCGCGTGATCTCTCGGTTGCGCTTGGCGCGGCCATCACCTCGCTTGACCCGCATTATCACAACTACAGCCCGAACACCTCGATGTCGAAACACATCTTCGACGCCCTCATACGCAGCGATGCCAGGCAAAGGCTCACGCCGGGGCTGGCCACCGCATGGAAGGCGCTCAACGACACGACCTGGGAGATCCAGTTGCGCAAGGGCGTGAAGTGGCACGATGGTTCGGACTTCACCGCGGAGGACGTGGTGTTCAGCTTCAAGCGCGCGCCGAATGTCCCCAACAGCCCCTCGTCCTTCGGCACCTACGTGCCCAGGGATCTGGTCATAGAAGTGAAGAGCCCCCACCTCATCCTGGTCAAGACCGCCAAGCCCGCGCCGACCTTTCCCAATGACATCAGCGCCGTTGCGATGGTGTCAAAAAAATACGGCGAGAAGGCCGGCACGGAAGACTACAACTCGGGCAAGGCGGCCATCGGCACAGGCCCCTACAAATTCGTTGAGTATGTGCCCGGCGAGCGCATCGTTGTCGTCGCCAACGACAAGTACTGGGGCGGCCGCGAACCCTGGGACAAGGTGATTTTCAAGGTCATCGTCAACCCGGCGGCACGCGTGGCGGCACTGTTGTCCGGGGGCGCGGACTTCATCGAGGCGGTGCCCACCGCCGATGCGGCGCTGCTGGAAAAAGACAAGAACCTCAATGTCGTTTCTGCCATCTCCAACCGGCTGATCTTCCTGCATATCGACACCGGGCGTGAAAAGAACTCGCCCTTTGTCGCCGACAACGCCGGCCAGCCCATGCTCGAGACCAACCCCTTGCGCGATTTCAGGGTGCGCAAGGCGATGTCGCTGGCAATGAGCCGCGAGGCCATCGTGGCGCGCGTGATGGAGGGCAAAGCGGTGCCCGCCGGGCAGCTGCTGCCCGAGTTTTTCTTTGGCACCAGCAAGAAGCTCAAGCCCGAGAAATACGACCCCGATGCCGGACGCAAGCTGATGGCCGAGGCGGGCTATCCGAACGGCTTCAGGCTCACCGTGCACGGGCCCAACAACCGCTACATCAACGACGACAAGATTGTGCAGACCGTGGCACAACTGCTGCGGCGCGTGAACATCGACGCCAGGGTGGAGACCATGCCCTCGAGCGTCTATTTCACACGCGCGTCCAAGCTCGAGTTCAGCTTGATGCTGGTTGGCTGGGGCGCCGACTCGGGCGAAACCTCCTCGCCGCTGCGCGCGCTCATCCACAGCTACAACACGCAGCTCGGATTTGGCACCGCCAATCGCGGCCGTTACTCGAACGCGAAAGTCGATGCGCTGACGCAGCAGGCGCTCGCCACCATAGATGACAAAAAGCGCGAGGCCTTGTTGGCGGAGGCGGCGGAAATAGCCATTGGCGAACTGGCGGTCATTCCGCTGCACTACGAGGTGAGCACCTGGGGCATGAAGAAGGGCATCGCTTATAAGGCGCGCTCCGACCAGTACACCCTCGCCTCGGATATCCGTCCGGCCAATTGATGTCATGCCGATAATAGGGCGAACGCGATGACAAGCATGGAACTCCTGGCGCGGCTGGTCGCGTTCGATACCACCAGCCGCAATTCCAATCTCGCGCTCATCGACTTCGTGCGCGATTACCTGGACCGCCTTGGTGTGCCCTCGCACCTGGTGACGGACGAGACGGGCGGCAAGGCCAACCTGTACGCCACCATAGGCCGCGGCGACAGCGGCGGCCTCATGCTCTCGGGTCACACCGATTGCGTGCCGGTGGACGGCCAGAACTGGAGCGCTGATCCGTTCACACTGATCGAGCGCGATGGCCGCTGCTATGGCCGCGGCACCGCCGACATGAAGGCTTTCATTGCCTGTTCGCTGGCGCTGGTGCCTAAATTTCTCGCCCGTCCGGCGGATGCGGTGCCGGTGCACCTCGCCTTTTCCTATGACGAAGAGATCGGCATGATCGGGGCCAAGCGGCTCATTGCGCAAATGCGCGACATGCCGGTGCAGCCGCGGCGCTGTATTGTCGGCGAACCGACCAATATGCAGGTGGTGGTCGCGCACAAGGGCAAGTTGTCGGTGCGCTGCGAGGTAAGAGGCCTGGAGTGCCATTCGGCGCTGACCCACAACGGCGTCAACGCCATCGAGGGTGCGGCCGAAGTCATCGTCTATCTCAAGGCCATGGCGCGACGTTTGCGCGAGCAAGGGCCGTTTGACAGCGATTTCACGCCGCCCTATGGCACGGTGCACACCGGCGTCATCAAAGGCGGCATCGCGCTGAATGTGGTGCCCAAGGAGTGCAGTTTCTCGTTCGAGTTCCGCCATTTGCCGCAACAGGATCCGGTTGCGTTGCTCGATGAGGTGAAGCGCCATGCCGAAACCGTACTGCTGCCCGAAATGCGCGCGGTATTCCCCGGCGCGGCGTTTATCTGGCACCCCCTGTCCGACTATCCGGCGCTGATCGAGGCCGAGGACAAAAGCTTTGCGCAGGCGGCGCGGGCGTTTTGCGGCTGCCTCGGCTTGACCTCAGGCAAGGTGAGTTTTGGCACCGAGGGCGGGCTGTACCAGCAACTGGGCATCGCCGCGATTGTGTGCGGACCCGGTTCCATCGAGCAGGCGCATAAACCGGATGAATACATTGAGCTGGGCCAGATCATCGCCTGCGAGGACTTTTTGCGACGACTGGTGCTGTCACCGGCTGCAGTGGCGTGAGCATGCGCCACCCCGAGCCTGGAACCTGCATGCCGTGACGGACGACTATGCGCTGGAGAAGCCCGTCTGGCGCGGGTTTTCAGCGTATGGCCTGCGTGATCTGGCGGGCTTGTTTGCAACCAAGCCATCGGCCATTTAAAATTCAACTTGCTGACCGAAGGGGCATCATCGGCCCATAGCGCTCAGTAACTGGCGCTAACAGCAAGCTGTGGTGACAGTAAGCGTCGGTAACAAGGGATGGTTAAAAGGGTTTCATGAGAACAACAATAATTTTCGCGCTGGCTCTGCCGCTGCTGCTTGCGGCCTGCGGTCGGGACGAGCAACAGGCCCAGACCGTCAGGCCGGTGCTGTTGCACAAGGTGGTTCTGGGTGCGGGGTTGGGGCAAGACGTTTATTCGGGCGAAGTGCGCGCGCGCCACGAAGCGGAGCTTGGTTTTCGCGTTGCCGGAAAAATTGTCGCGCGACTGGTTGATACCGGTGCAAGGGTGAAAAAGGGCCAGGCCCTGGCGCAGCTCGACCCGCAGGATCTGCAACTGACCGCTGAAGCGGCGAAGGCGCAACTTGCAGCCATTCGCGCCGATTATGGTTTCACCAAATCCGAGCTCGAGCGTTACGCCGACCTGGTGGAAAAGAAATTCGTCAGCCAGACCGTCTACGAAGGCAAGCTCAATGCCCACAATGCCGCCAAGGCCAAACTCGAACAGGCGCAGGCGCAATATGATTTCAGTCGTAACCAAGCCGCTTACGCCGCGCTGGTCGCTGACCAGGATGGTGTGATCACCGCAGTGTTGGCCGAGGCCGGGCAGGTGGTCGCCGCCGGACAGGCGGTGTTGCGCCTGGCGCAGCCGCGCGAGAAGGAGGTTGTGGTCAACGTCTCCGAGAACAAACTCGCCAGCCTGCGCGCGGCCAAGCTGCTCGCCGTCAGTCTGTGGGCCAACCCGGAAAAAATCTACGCCGCGCGCATTCGCGAGATTTCACCCGGCGTTGACGCGACAACGCGCAGCTTCACCGTCAAAGTCAGCCTGCCCGATGCCGACGAGGGCGTGGCCTTGGGGATGACCGCCAATGTGCTGGTGCAGGGCGCCACTGCCGGCAATCTTGCCGTGCTGCCCATGACGGCGCTGACCGAATCGGCCGGCGCACCTGCGGTCTGGGTGTTCGACCCTGGCTCGGGCAAGGTGGCGCTGCGCGCGGTCAAGGTCGGTGAATACCGCGAGAATGCCGTCACCATCACGGCCGGCCTGGCCGATGGCGAGCAGGTGGTGGGCGCCGGCGTGCACAAGCTGGTGCCGGGGCAGGTGGTCAGGGCGCTCGATGTTGCGCTTGATGCCCGGACGGCGCCGCCCGCAGCGACCGTCGCCAGGTAAGCCCGAAAAACGCATAACGTAGAACGCAGAACGAACAACGAACAACGAACAACGCAGGCACGTCATCGGTGAGGCATTTCAATCTTTCTGAATGGGCGCTGGGCCATCGCGGTCTGGTGCTGTATTTCATGCTGGCCCTGGCGCTCATGGGGGTGTTCTCCTACGACCGCCTCGGTCAGTCTGAAGACCCGCCCTTTACCTTCAAGGTCATGGTGGTGCGAACTTTATGGCCAGGCGCGACGGCGCGCGAGGTGGCCGACCAGGTCACCGAACGCATCGAGAAGAAGCTGCAGGAGGCACCTTATGTCGATGTGCTGCGCAGCTACTCCAAGCCGGGCGAGTCGCTGGTTTTTTTCCTGGCCAAAGATTCGACGCCGCCATCCGAGGTGCCGAACATCTGGTATCAGGTACGCAAGAAAATCGGCGACATCAAACAGACGCTGCCCGCCGGCGTGCAGGGCCCGTTCTTTAACGACGAGTTTGGCGACACCTTCGGCAACATCTACGCGCTCACCGGCGATGGTTTCGATTACGCGCAGCTGAAAAAACACGCCGACCATGTGCGCGCGGAATTGCTGCGCGTGCCCGGCGTGGCCAAGGTGGAGTTTTTCGGCGAGCAGGAAGAAAAAATATTCATCGAAATTTCCAACGCCAAGCTCGCCAACCTGGGCATGGACCCGCAGGTGATTTTTGCCACTTTGCAAAAAGAAAACGCCCTCCTGCCGGCCGGCTCATTCGAGACCGCCAGCGACCGCGTGTTCTTGCGCCTGTCCGGGGATTTTGCTTCGCTTGATGCGATACGCGAGATTTCGCTGCGCGCCAACGGCCGCCTGATCAGGCTGGGCGACATCGCGCGCGTCAGCCGCGGCTATGTTGATCCACCGGTGTCAAAAATGCGTTTTCGCGGCGAGGAGGCCTTTGGTATCGGTGTGTCCATGGCCGCTGGCGGCGACATCCTGGAGCTGGGCTCCCGCCTCGACGCCGAAACCGCGCGCCTGCAGGCGCAACTGCCCGTGGGCGTCGAACTGCACCAGGTCTCCAACCAGCCCGATTCGGTCAAGCGCTCCATCCGCGAGTTCCTCGGCACGCTTGCCGAGGCGGTGCTCATCGTGCTGGCCGTCAGCCTGCTGTCCTTGGGCCTGCGCACGGGCATCGTCGTGGCGCTGTCCATTCCGCTGGTGCTGGCCATCACCTTTTTGTTCATGAACCTGTTTGACGTCGGCCTGCACAAGATTTCACTCGGCGCGCTGATCCTTGCGCTCGGCCTGCTGGTTGATGACGCCATCATCGCCGTTGAAATGATGGCGCGAAAAATGGAGGAGGGCTGGGACAGGGTGCGCGCGGCGAGTTTCGCCTACACCTCGACCGCCATGCCAATGCTGAGCGGAACGCTGGTCACGGCGGCCGGTTTTCTGCCCATTGCGACGGCGGCGTCCTCCACCGGCGAATACACGCGCTCCATTTTCCAGGTCACGGTGATCGCGCTGCTCGTGTCATGGGTCGCGGCGGTGGTGTTCATTCCCTACCTCGGTTACAAGCTGCTGCCCGATTTCAAGGCCGCCGGCCACGCGGACCCGGATGAAGCCGAGCGCGCGCTCTACGACACCAGGTTCTTCCGGCGTTTTCGCGCCCTGGTCGACTGGTGTGTCGGCTGGCGCAAGACGGTGATCGCCACCACGCTGCTGCTGTTTGTGTTGTCGCTCTTCGGTTTTGGCTTTGTGCAGCAGCAGTTCTTTCCCGATTCAACGCGCCTTGAATTGCTGCTCGACCTGCGATTGCCCGAAGGTTCCTCCTACGCCGCCACCGAAGCCGAGGTGAAAAAAGTCGAGCGTATCCTCGCCAAGGAGCAGGGCATAGACAACTACGTCAGCTATGTCGGCACCGGCAGTCCGCGCTTTTACCTGCCGCTCGATCAGCAACTGACCAACACCAACTTTGCCCAGTTCGTCATTCTTGCCAAGGGGCAGGCCGAGCGCGAGGCGCTGCGGGTCAGGCTGATCGGCCTGTTCGAAGATGATTTCCCGACGCTGCGTGCCGCCGTCAACCGCCTGGAGAACGGTCCGCCGGTTGGCTTTCCGGTGCAGTTTCGCCTGTCCGGAGAGGACGTGCCCACGGTGCGCAAATACGCCGCGCAGGTGGCCGCGGTGATGCGCGCCAATGCCAACCTGCAGAACGTGCAGTACGACTGGGACGAGCCCTCCAAGGTGATCAAGCTCGACATCGACCAGGGCAAGGCGCGCGTGCTGGGCATCTCTTCAGAGGATTTGTCGACCTTCATCAACACCTCGCTCAAGGGTTTTAGCGTGACCACTTTCCGCGAACGCGACAAGCTGGTGGAGGTGCTGCTGCGCGGCGCCGAGCAGGAGCGCGCCAGGCTTTCCCTGCTGGGCAATCTGTCCGTGCCCACACCCTCGGGCAAGCCGGTGCCGCTGGCGCAAATCGCCACCATAAGCTACGGTTTCGAGGAGGGCATCATCTGGCGGCGCAACCGCGTGCCCACCGTCACCGTAAGGGCCAACGTCTACGGCAAGATCCAGGCGCCGGCGGTGACCGCCCAGGTCGAATCCAAACTCGCAGCCATTCGCAGCGCACTGCCCTCGGGCTACCTGCTCGAAACCGGCGGCGCGGTGGAGGACAGCGCCAAGGGCAGCAAGTCGGTGGCCGCAGGCGTGCCGCTGTTTCTGGTGGTCGTGTTCACGGTGCTGATGATCCAGTTGCAGAGCTTCCAGCGCGTGCTGCTGGTGGCCATGACCGCGCCGCTCGGGCTGATCGGCGTCACGCTGGCATTGCTGCTGTTCAACGTGCCCTTTGGTTTTGTCGCCATGCTGGGCAGCATCGCGCTGTCGGGCATGATCATGCGCAACTCGCTCATCCTGGTCGATCAGATCGAACAGGATATCGCCGCAGGGCGTGCGCCCTGGATCGCCATCGTCGACTCGACGGTGCGCCGCTTCCGGCCCATCGTGCTGACCGCCGCCGCAGCGGTGCTCGCCATGATCCCGCTCACGCGCAGCGCCTTTTTCGGCCCGATGGCGGTGGCCATCATGGGCGGGCTGGTGGTCGCCACCGCGCTGACACTGTTGTTCCTGCCGGCGCTGTACGCGGCCTGGTTCCGGGTGAAGTGGCCGCAGGCGGCGTAATTTTCGCTCGCGGCCCCCAGGGGGACATGGCTTAAAACCCGCGCCAGTCGGGCATTTCCAGCACATGCGAATTTTGCTTGAGCCGGCCTCAGATAGCTATGGCAGCGCTGGTCAAGTCCTGCCAATGAGAGCAGCTTGGCAAGCTTTCTTCTGAAACGGGGGATATGCGAGGGGGCTGGCCCCCTTTTTCCGTGAATCCCTACTTAAGCTCTGCCGCATGCAGGGGCATAGCGAGCTTGCGCAGGGCGTCCTGAACCTTGCCGATCGGCACGTTACGAACCGTTACGCCTTCCTCTATCGCCACCGCCGCCAGCTGGCAAGTATCGATTCGTAGGATGTGCCAACCGGCACAAAATCAATTGGCCTCAAGACCCCGCCCAAGCGGGGGTGCTGGCGCCGCCGTATGTGTAATCCCCGTCCGCGGTGCGGTTTATGTCCAGCCAGAATCGGGTCAGCGCGCCCAGTTCTAGGGTGAATCGTGCCATGTCGAGAGATTTGACGACGAAGCTGTTGCCCCCGAGCGCATAGCTGGCGCGCAAATCTGCTTCCTGCATGGATGTGGTCAGGATGATGACCGGAACGAGCGCCGTCCTCTTGCTGGCACGGATCTGTTTCAGCACCTCCAGCCCGCTTATTTTGGGCAGTTTGAGATCGAGCAGCACAAACGCCGGCAGCGGGCTGCCCTCGCCGAACAGCCAGTCTAGGGCCTCCTGGCCGTCGCGCGCCACAATGACCTCGGCATCGACGTGGTGCTTATTGAATGCGCGCATGGCGAAGGCCTCGTCGGCGCTGTTGTCCTCAACCAGCAATATCGTTCGTGTTGCCATCATTGATGCGCTCAGTCGGCCAGCGTGAAATAAAATGTGGCGCCTTTTTCCACAGCGCCCTCCGCCCAGATGCGGCCGCCGTGGCGGGCGATGATGCGCTGCACCGTAGTGAGGCCGATGCCGTTACCCGGAAAGTCGCTGTCCCGGTGCAGGCGGTGGAATGGGGTGAAAAGCTTGCCCGCGCTTGTGCTGTCAAAGCCGGCGCCGTTGTCGCGAACGAAATAAATTCGCTCGCCGTTTTCTTCGATCACGCCCAGTTCGATGTGTGCGCTGGCATGCTTGCGGGTGAATTTCCACGCGTTGTCAATCAAGTTCTCCAGCACGGCCGTGAGCAGCCTGGGATCGCCGCGCGCTGGCAGTGAGGCGGGCGAGTCGAAGCGGACGTTGCGCTCGGGTTCTGCCGCCATGTGCTTGGCGGCCGCCTGGCGGCCAAGCGCTGCAATATCAATCTGCTGCGTATCTATTTTCGCGCTCGACAAGCGCGACAGCTTGAGCATGCCGGTAATCAGTTCGCCCATTTTCAGCGCCAAATTTTTGACATTGAGCAGCATGTCGCCGCCGGTCGGATCCAGTTGGGGCGCGTAATCCTCATTCAGGATGTGCGCATAGCCGGCGATGCCGTGCAGAGGCGAGCGCAGGTCATGCGCGACCGAGTAGGCAAAGGCCTCGAGCTCCCTGTTGGACGCGGCCAGTTCCATCGTGCGTGCGGCGTTCCTCCCATCAAGTTTCACTATCCAATGATTGAACGTACGAATGAGTACGCCCACTTCGTCGTGTCTGGTGACCGGCAGGCTTGGCGTGCTCTTTT
>CAMDRY010000040.1 GCA_945906975.1 Bordetella parapertussis
GCCCAATGTGCTGCCCCTTATAAAAAGCGGGAAATTGAAAGTTTTTGCGGTAACTGAAACCCAACGCACGCCGCTGGCACCAGAGATTGCGACATTCTCCGAGGCAACTGGATTGCCGGCCTTATCAGCGCAAGGATGGTATTCGATTATGGGGCCGGCTGGCCTGCCCCTAGAGGTTGTTGCTAAGATAAACCGGGCCGCCAATGACGCGCTGGCGTCCGCAGAGGTCAGACTCAAGCTGAGGAGCCAGCTCTACGACATCAAAGGTGGCACGCCGCAAGAACTCGCCTACTTGATCAAATCGGACATGGATGCCGCCGCGCAAGTAATCAAATCGGCCAATATTCAACCCGAATAAGAAACGCCCCGCCATGCAACTGAATCAGCTCTCCGCCGTAGAAATCGCGCGATTAACCCGCAGCGGGGAAATCAGCGTGGCGCAGGTGGTGGGCGACTGCCTCGCGCACATCGCCGCGCGCGAGCCGGTGGTAAAGGCCTGGGCGGTGTTCGATGCCGAGGGCGCCCTGCGACAGGCGCGCGATCTGGATCGCAACAACAACGGCGTCAAAGGCCCGCTGCACGGGGTTCCGGTCGGGGTCAAAGACGTGATCGACACCTTCGACATGCGAACCGAGATGGGGTCACCCATATACGCAGGTCATCAACCACGCGCCGATGCCGCCTGCGTTGCCTTGGTGCGCGCCGCAGGTGCGGTCATTTTGGGTAAAACCGTCACCGCCGAATTCGCCGGTGTGTTTCCGGGCGCGACAACCAATCCGCATAATCCCCTGCACACGCCGGGCGGCTCATCGAGCGGGTCGGCAGCCGCAGTTGCCGACCACATGACGACGGTCGCCTTCGGCACGCAAACCGGCGGCTCGGTGCTGCGGCCAGCATCGTTTTGCGGCATCGTCGGGTTCAAACCCACGTTCGGGCGCTATAACCCGGTCGGTGTAAAGCCGGCGGCGGTCAGCTTCGATACCATCGGCCTGCTCGCCCGCAACCTCGAGGACATCGAGCTGTTCGACTGTGTGCTGGTGGGCAGGCCGGTGCCAGCCCCGGTTGCAATCCCGATACCGCGCGTAGGCATCTGCCGCACTCATTTATGGCCACTCGCAAAGGCCGAAACAATCGAAGCAATAAACCTCGCCGCCAGCCGGCTGACGGCTTCCGGAGCGCGCGTCATCGAAGTCGATCTACCGGCCGTGTTTGCCGATCTGACCGCAGCACGCGCGCTTATCAACGGCTACGAACGCGCACGGGCCATGGCGCATGAGTGGCACCGTCATCGCGACATGCTAAGCACACCGATGCTGCGCGCGGTGGAGTTGGGATTTGGCATGTCCCATGAACAATATACCGGCGCGCTGGCCCTCGCAGAACGATGCCGGGGACTACTCGATACCGTGTTTGAGCGCGTTGACGTGCTGCTTACACCCTGTGTTCCTGGCGAAGCCCCCGCGGGCCTGGCCTCGGCCGGCGATCCGCGCTTCCAGGAACTGTGGACCCTCTTGCATACCCCGTCACTCACACTGCCATCCCATGCCGGCCCGCAACAATTGCCGGTCGGCGTACAGCTTGTAGGCAGACGCACCGAAGACCAGCGGCTGCTGCAAATCGCACGCTGGATCTGGGCGCAAATAGGCAGTGCCAAACAGGATGTCATGCCGGCAAGCCGATAGCCTGACCGGGGGCGGGCTCCCGTTTTTTTATGTAAAGATGTCGCGTTTCAAAACCACCCACATGCGAGGTTTCCCTGAATGGGCTTTCGATTTGACGACATCGGCAACCGCCTGAAAGCCTTCCGGTTGGGCTCGGGCCTCACCTCCGAAGAAATCGCGAAACGCCTGGGCATTTCGCGGGCCGCACTTTACCGTTTCGAAAAAGGCGAGCTCTCTAAAATCGAAACGCTTGAACGGCTTTCAGAGTTGCTGGGGGTGTCGATACCGACACTGCTGGGCGTTGGTGTCGAGTACATTGCCTCCGCCGTCAGTTATTTCGAGCGGGTCCGCCAGATCGAGGAAACGGCGGAACACATCATCGTCCTGTCCGGGCCCATTTCCTACCTGCTCGCCTCGGATACCTTCGACGACAAACTGGCCGATGTTTTGAAAGAAAGCATCCCCGTCCGATACGACGGCCATGCGAAAGCGGTCAAGGATGTCGATGAAATCATGCTGATCCTGGCGCAGCGCAAGCAAACCTTCAACCAACGCCGGCCGGGCATTGTAAATCTTGTTTCCTCGATAGAAATAGAACGCTTCCTGCGTGACGGATTGGCGGGGAAGTCCAGCCTCACCGATGCGCAGCGCACACAACGACGCGCGCTGGCGAAGGTCGAGGTCGCGCACCTGGTACGCATGATCGAAGAAGAACCGATCGGCATCCAGATCGGCGTCGTGCCCGACACACTGCCCCACACCGGCTTTCAAATATTCCGGCAACCGGACCGGCAACTGCTCAGCCTGAGCCCGTTCCGGCTGGGCGAACAGCCCAATATACGCGTCGGGGTGGCGATGATCACGGCAGCACCCGAAGCGCTGGCACTGCACCACAAAGCAGTCGACGAAATGTGGCAGCGTGCATTAAAAAGCACCACAGCCGCAAAATTCCTGCGCGAGCTGATGGGCAGGCACAAGCCTTGACCCGCACCGCGGTAGCGCTGCCATCCGGAACACCAGACATGCCTTGCATCTGCCCCGTCACACCATGACGGCGCAAACACGAATGATTAGTGACAGCATCGGCTTTTTCAGTCAATATTGATAATAAGATTATTCTCGGTAATTAAGAATAATCTCCAAAAATATCAAACACGACCAATCAGGGGATAAAATGACCGAAAAGGTGTGGGATCAATTCCTGACCGAACGCGACCGCGCGGTATTTGCGGCGTCGGGCTACGGCGCCCATGCGGGCTTTGGAAAGAGACCGGCGCTGTTGGTGGTTGATGTGAGCTACGCCTTTTGCGGCGAAAAGCCCGAGCCGATCCTCGAATCAATCAAGACCTGGCACAACTCCTGCGGAGAGGATGCGTGGGTGGGCATTGCCGCAATTCGCCAACTGATAGACGAAGCCCATCACAAAGCCCTGCCCGTGATCTACACAACCGGCAGCTATCGCGAGGACAACTGGGATTCGGGCTCCTGGCGCTGGAAAAATGCCCGCACCAAAGAAAACATTCAGCCGCCCGGCAGCGTCGATGGAAACGAGATTGTCGCAGCGATCAAGCCCGGCCCCGGTGATATTGTCGTGCTCAAACAAAAGCCCTCGGGTTTTTTCGGCAGCAATCTCGCCTCTTATCTCACGCTGCTCGGATGCGACAGCCTCATCGTCACCGGAACCACGACATCGGGCTGCGTAAGGTCCACGGTCATTGATGCCTTCAGCATGAACTACCGCGTCGCCGTGGTGGAGGAGGCCTGCTTTGACCGATCGCAGGCGAGCCATGCCATGAGTCTTTGCGACATGCACGCGAAGTATGCTGACGTTATCCCTCTCGAAGAGGCCCTCGTCCACATGCGGCAGCTGCCACAAGGCTTGTTCGAACTTCCATAACCTTCAAAAGCTTTGCACGCACCATCCAGTCCGGAACAAACCGGCGTCCATTAAATCAGGAGGTAACACATGAACATGACAAGAAAAGGAAGTCTGATATGCGCGATGTTCGCGGCAGCCTTTGGCTTGGTTTCACACCAGGCCGCAGCGGCAGACCTGCAGCTGTTGTCAAGTTGGGATCAGAACTATCCAATGCGACAAATGCTGGTCGATCCGTTCGTCAAGGATGTCGAGGAGGGAACCAAGGGCACGATCAAGATCCGTGTCAGCGGCCCCGAGACAGTACCATCTTTTGAACAACTGCAACCGGTCGGCGCCGGCGTATTCCAGCTGTTATACACGCATGGTGCCTACCACTTCGGTACCACGCCGATTGCCACCGCCGTGGAAGCGCTAAGCGGTACGCTTGAACAATGGCGCGCTGCGGGCATCAAGGAGCATATCGATGCCCATTACCGGCAGTTCGGCGTGAAGCTGCTGATGCTGGCCCCCTCCGCCGCCAATCAGGGCTATCACATAGTGCTGCGCTCACCGGTCAAGCCGGCGGGTGACCTGCAGGGCTTCAAGATTCGCGCCACACCGACCTACGACGGCGTGCTGAAACTGCTGGGAGCCTCGCCGGTCATCCTGCCCCCCGCCGAGGTCTACACCTCCCTCGACAAAGGACTGGTGGATGGCGCCGCATGGCCGACGTTCGGCGCCTTCAATTACAAGTGGTATGAAGTTTCAAAACATGTCCTGCGTCCCGCCTTCGGCACCACGACCCAATTGCTTTTCATCAACATCGCCGCATGGAACAAGCTGAGCGATGCCGAGAAAAAGGTCATGACCGCCGCCGCCGCCAAGGCTGAAGAGTCCTATTACAACGGCTACAGCAAACTCTCCGAAGAGGAACTGAAAAAACTCACCGGCAAGGGCATGACCGTCGTCGAGATGGGGCCGGCGCAAAAAGCCAAGCTCAACGACGCCTGGGCTGCCGGCCAATGGGAAAATGCATCGAAGAAAATGCCCAAGGAATCTGCCGAATTGCGCAATCTGGCGGTGTCAAAAGGTCTCGCCAAGTAAGAACGCCATCGCCCCGCTCCGGGGCGATGGCCGCAACAGCTTGCCGTAAAGCGGAAGGAAGATGGCGTGTTATCAATTTTAAAACGTGCGCATGACGGCCTGACCAGGGCCTCGTTCGGGGCCGCCATCCTTTGCCTGGCTTTTATTGCCGCAGGATTTTGTTACGAGGTGGTGGCGCGCTATTTTTTTAACGCGCCAACCAACTGGGCGCATCCCTTCACGTCCTATGCGCTTTGCCTGATGATTTTTCTCGCACTGCCTGCGATGACGCAGGCCTCGGGACACATCAGCATCGACATATTGTTCGAACACGTTACGCCAGGAGCAGTCGCTGTACTGCGCAAATTTGGCATGCTTACCGGCCTGATCGCCTGTGCCGCCGCCGCCTGGATTACCGGGACGGAAACCGTTTCGCAATTTATCGGCAACATCTTCACGATCGCGCACCACCCCTTGCCTAAATGGACCATTTCCTTCGCCGTGCCCTATGGGTTCTTTAGCGCAGGCCTTTATTTTGCACGCCAGCTGTGTGGCGAAGTCCCCGCCGTTGCGACCGAACAGGTGGCCGTATGAGTTGGGTACCGCTGGTTTCCCTCGGAGTCGCGCTCCTCATCGGCTTGCTGGTGCTGGGTGCGCCCATCTTTGTCGCGTTTCTCGTCCTCAACATCGTCGGGGTACTGGTTCTTTTCGGACCCGCCGGATTCGGCCTCCTCGCCAACAGCATTTTTTCATCAGGGACGTCGGGAGCACTGACCGCCGTACCCCTTTTCATTGCCATGGGGGAAATCCTTTTCCGCTCCGGCGCGATGGAAGTTCTTTTTGATTCACTGGACCGTCTGGTCGGACGCATACGCGGGCGACAGTACGTACTGTGCATACTGCTATCGGCGATTATTGGCGCCCTGTCGGGTGCGGCCATGGCGGTGGCGGGGCTGTTGGGACGCTCCCTCTACCCGACCATGCTAAAGCGCGGCTACGATCCGAAACTATCCGCCGGAACCATTCTTGCGGGCGCCAGCCTGGACCCGATTATCCCGCCCAGCGTCCTCGCCATACTGATCGCAACCATCGCGCAGATTTCAACCGGCAAACTGCTCATCGCCGGCCTGCTGCCGGGGCTTTTACTGACGCTGATGTTCCTCGCTTACGTCTGGATCCGTGTCACGCTCAATCCAAAGCTCTCGCCCGATGTCACACAAGAGATTGTGGCCGAACGTTCGGTCTCGAGTGCCCTCGTCGCGTTTCTAAGGATACTGCCCAGCCTGGGCATTTTCTTTTTAGTGATGGGACTTGTCATGCTCGGTATCGCGACGCCGACCGAGGCGGCCGCGACGGGCATAGCCGGGGCCCTCGTCCTTGCCGCAGCCTATCGCAAACTCTCCTGGCATATGCTGCAGGAATCCTTGGCCTCGGGTGTCAGGGTGTCGTCCCTGCTGTTGATCGTGATGTGCAGCGCGGTTATGTTCAGCCAGTTGCTGACTTTCACAGGCGCGCCCCAGGCGCTTGGCGAAATTGTCTCTTCGCTCAATCTGTCTTCGTGGGTGATGCTGTTCCTTATGCTCTTGCTGCCCTTCATCCTGTTCATGTTCCTGGATCAGATCGCCATCATGCTGGTGCTGATTCCGATCTACAAACCATTCATCGCGTTTTATGGATTTGATGAGATCTGGTTCTATACGCTTTTCCTTGTCGTGGCGACTGTGGGCGGCATCTCACCGCCCTTCGGCTACACCCTTTTCGCCTTCAAGAGCGCGGCGCCACAGGCATCCATGTCGCAGATATTCAGCGCGGCCTGGCCTTTTGTCTGGATCATCACCGCAGGCATGTTTTTGATGGCTATTTTCCCGCCCATCGTGACATACCTTCCGAATCTGGTCGGTCGCTGAAAACACGACATGTCGCACAAAACATTTGACTACGTCATCGTCGGCGCCGGCTCGGCCGGCTGTACGCTCGCAAACCGCCTGAGCGAAGATCCCGCATGCAGCGTTGCCTTGCTCGAAGCCGGTGGCTGGGATTACGACCCCTGGATAAAAATCCCGCTCGGCTGGGGGCGGATTTTTGGCAAACGCCTTCACGACTGGATGTACTTCACCGAGCCTGAGGGCGCGCTGCTCGGACGGCGTATCGAATGTGCGCGCGGGAAAGTCATCGGTGGCTCGTCCAGCATCAACGCCATGGCTTATGTGCGGGGCAACGCGACAGACTATGCGCGCTGGGCCAAAGCCGGATGCACGCTATGGTCATATCCCGATGTCCTGCCGTGGTTCAAAAAACAGGAAACATGGGAAGGCGGCGCAACAGCGTATCGCGGCGGATCCGGCCCACTGTCGACGATCACCTCTCACTATGAGGATCCGGTCGTCGAGGCCTGGCTCGCTGCGGGTGAGGCCATGGGGTTGCCGCGCAACGCTGATTACAACGCGGGCGTTCAGGACGGCGTCGCGCTGATACAGTCGACCATCCGAAAGGGCCGGCGCTGCAGTGCCGCCGATGCCTACCTGAGGCCCGCGCTCGCCCGACCCAACCTTACGGTGCTTACCGGGGCACTGGCACAATCAATTCTGTTTGAGGGCAAACGCGCGACCGGCATCAGCTACCGCAAGAGCGGCATGACAGTCAAAGTCGCGGCCGAACGCGAGGTCATCCTGTGTGGCGGCACAATCAACTCGCCGCAATTGCTGATGCTCTCGGGCATCGGCCCTGCGGAGGAGCTGGGACGCCACGGGATTTCAATCCGCGCCGCCTTGCCCGGTGTCGGAGAAAACCTGCAGGATCATCTTTCTGTCGGCGTCGAATACCAGCGCAGGCAAGCCGGGCCCTTCCAGCAACACATGCGCGCCGATCGCATAGTCAAGGATTTGGCCAAGGCTTATATCCTGGGCAAAGGATACGCCACAGAATTACCGAGTGGCTGGACGGCGTTTTTGCGAACCCAATATGCGACAGAGGCGCCAGACATACAACTGCTCTTTCGCGGCGGGCCCATGACCGGCGGCCCCTGGCTCGCGCCATTCAAACCACCTTTCGAAGATGGCTTCGCCTGCCGCTCGGTATTATTGCGCCCCCAAAGCCGCGGGCGTATCCGCCTCGCATCGGCCGATCCAGCTGCCGCACCGCTGATTTATCAAAATGCGCTTAGCGCAGAGGCCGACTGGAAAACCATGCGCGCCGGCTTGCGTGCCGTAATCGAAATGGGGCGTCAGCAGTCTCTGGGGCCATTTATCGCCCGCCAGACCGGACCGGCCTCACTCAACCCAAACGATGATGAACTGGACCGTCTCATCCGCGAGACTGGGGCGACCGCGCATCATCCGCTCGGGACATGCCGTATGGGCGCTGACACGGATGAGCACGCCGTCGTCGATCCGCTCTTGCGCGTTCGCGGCGTGGAAGCTTTGCGCGTTGTGGATGCGTCGGTAATGCCTGACCTTGTCGGTGGCAACATCAATGGGCCGGTCATCATGATTGCCGAGAGAGCGGCGGACTTTATTCGCTACCCGGACCGCTCTGGGCACACGACAGGCGCGATACCGGCCTGATACGCAAAGTCCCTCCAGGGACGTGCGGCGGCAATCGCCGCGGTAAATTACCATCCGTCCCGATACGACGTTGCGCCAGCCACTACCTGAAATAGTCCCCCGAAAGAACCACTGGGATCTCTTTATTGGCTTCGGAATATCCGTCCATTGGCTTGCCATCGAACCCTATGCGCTCAGTCGCCAAAGCGTCAGCATTCGATACCGCGCCGACACGAACCATTACCAAAGGCTCTTCGCTGGTAGCCCTAAACCAGTAAAACGTCCCTTTGGGCAGCATGACGCCCTCGTGGCAGCCAATCACCTTTTCCTCACCGCCAGGCCCATAAAAAGTTGCCTGTCCCTGCAACACCATGAAAACGTGATCCTCGTTGACATGCGCGTGCAGAACGTTTTCCCCGGTCGCCGCATACGCTTTAAGCATCACCGTCATGTTGGGCGTCGCCGCCATGGCGATGTCCGTGCGGCCCTGCTTGGGTAGCATTGTCTCGAGCCGAAAGAACGAGGGTAGGCCGGGCTTCACCTTATCTTGCAGTGATTTTGTCAAAGCCTCAGTGGAATTACAGATCTTTGCCTCTTGCATTTATCTCTCCTCGCTAATTATGCATTCCGTCCATTCGCATCGGCCACGCAGCCCCATGCAACATGGATTACTTCTAGTTTGACGCAGCGCCCGTGATTCTAATGACGCGCGCCCATCGTTCAGTGTCTTGCTTCAAGCTCAGGCCCATGTCCACCGGCGCACTGCCTATCGTATCCAGGCTCAGATCAAAAAGACGCTTTGCCACATCGGGTTGCTTCAGGATTTCCAAACCGACAGCCGACAGCCTCGCTGCGATGGCCTGCGGCGTACCGGCCGGAGCGACCATGCCGAACCAGTTCGAGGAAGCAAACCCAGGCAGTATCGAAGACATGGCCGGCACCTCCGGAAGCGCGGCGTTGCGCTGTTCGCTGCCCACCGCCAACACTTTCACCTTGCCGGTTCGAATGTGCGGCAACGCAGATGAGAGCACGACAAACATCATGTCAACTTGCCCGGCCAGCAGTGCGGCGAGCGCCGGGCCGCCGCCCTGATAGGGAATGTGCACGAGCTTGACCCCTGCCATGGACCCGAACAATTCGGCCGTAAGGTGCGCCGTACTGCCCTTGCCCTGCGACGAATAGTTGAGTCGTTCTGGGTTGGCTTTGGCAAATGCAATCAATTGCGCCACGTTGTCCACGCCCACTTTGGGGTGCACGAGCAACACGAGCGGGGTGGAAGCGAGCACCGAGATCGGGACAAACCCGTCGGCATCAAACGAAAGCGGCGCGTAGAGCGTGCGGTTGATGACCAGCGGCTCTGACGGGGTGAACAAGACGGTATAACCGTCGCCCGGCGCCCTGGATACCGATTCCATGCCGATGTTGCCGTTTGCTCCGGCACGATTCTCAACGATAAAAGGCTGGCCCAGCCTGGCCTGCATTTTCTCGGCAAAAATCCGTGCTAATAAATCACCGGTGCCCCCTGGAGCGTAGGGAACGACAAATTTTACCGGCTTAACGGGATAGTCTTGGGCGAAAGCCGTAGTCGATAAAAAACCGACAAAGACTAGGGCGAGCAGGGCGCGACTGAGCATGATCTTCCTTCAGTTAAATCCAGTTAAAGACAGTAGATATCCAACATGCTGGGAATGTCATCATTTTGCAAAATTATTTTTTTACTGCGGATCCGCCAACCGGCGCTTGTCGGCTCCAGTTTGTACTCGGACCGGCCAAAAAAAACATGTTGCGTTCGCGACCGCACGAACAACACGTGACAAGCCCATGTCGCGCGTAATGTAATTTTATCGGCCGTAGCCGCGCCAAGCGGTGCAATGCTGGAAATTAAATGGGCCGTGCGGGGCAACGGGGTCGACGCCGGCGATTTGCCTGAGCGCACGCGTACGAGACGATCCTCAAGACCCTTGCGGCTCTCGTAAAAAAAATGTGACAGGGCGTTGTCGGTCTGCTCGTTGACGCCGGTCTCATCGCCCCACATGGGCGCCCAGAAGGTGCAATCCGGCAAGAACAGTTCAAGCCACTCATCCCAGCGACGCTCATCGAGCAGGATGCCATCCTGTTGGACCAGTGCAGTGCCAATTGAGATCAGCCGGGCGGGATCGGGGGAAGAACCGCTCATGACTTCAGTCCTTTCTCGCCCGAGGATCCACCGCCCATCAATCGCACCCACTCACGGTAAGGTGAATGCAGCGTCGTTTCACAATTAAGATCAAAGTCCCCCGCCAGACTCGCAACCGGCCGGATCCCTAGCTGTGCCGCGTGTTCGTCGGCACCAACTTTCAAACGGGTGATCCCCCGCGAATAACCCTGCAGCCAATCATAGGGCATCGCCGCATAGCCGCGCTGGGCGGCTTCGAAACACGCCGCATCATCCGGCGAGGCGAAGCCGCTTGCGCCAAAAAAATCCTCAAACTGACGCAATCTCCACCTCCGCAAAGCGGGATCCTCTCCTATGGGGGCGATGCAATGAACGCGCATTTCAGTTAGCCCAACCGAAATCGGGCGAAAGGTCCTCAGATTAAGCGTTGTTCCGTCGGCGATCTGGAAATTCGGGAAGATCAACGTGATTTTTGCCTTGAGCATCCAGTCCGCCTTTACCGCACCGACGCGACTTCGGATTTCATCCATGACCGGATAGATCGGCCGCTTCTCGACCTCGGCTTGGTTAATCCAGGTAACGGAATGGCCATGCGAGAAATTGAACATGCCGCTTTGTTGCAGCACCCTTTTGTTCCAGTCAAACTGATGCGCATCCGTATGGCCGTCACCCTTGCGGCGCTTGTCCATGACACTCATGTATGAGGCATGTACCGAAGTGAGGTGGTACTGGTCCATGGCATTATCCATCTGCAGTTTCCAATTGCCGCGGTAGGTGTAACAGACCCGGCCGCGGACAACCTCCATGCCATGAGGGCCCTGTTGCATGGCCATGTCGATGAATGCCTTCACGTCGCCAAGATAGTCATCGAGTGCCGGCACATCGGGCGAAAGCGAACCGAATATCAACCCGCCATAAGAGGCGACTCTGGCGATCGGCACCAGGTCATGGTTCTGCGCTTCAAAGACCGGCGGATAGCAGGCCGCGGCCCTATCCTTGATATCAATGTTCCTGCCTGCTGGGTCGAAAGCCCAACCATGATAGGCGCACACGTGGTACTTGGCATTACCCTGCTCAGCGTGTGCCAACTGGGTGCCCTTGTGGGGGCAGATGTTCAAAAAGGCGGACAAACTTCCCGCCTTATCGCGCGTAACAAGGATGGGCGTACGGCCAATCCAAGCGCTTATAAAATCATTCGGCTTGGCTACTTGTGACTCGGTGCCCAAAAACACCCATGTTTTGCCAAAGACATTTTCCATCTCCAGTTCGAACAAAGCCGCATCGGCAAAAACATCGCGATGCACGCGAAACACAGCTTCGTGCGGACGATCGTCAACGAGCGCGCGCGTATCGATAAAGCGCATTCAACCCTCTCCTTTTTTCACTGATCATCCCGTATTTTTCCCGGTCTCTGTTTCGCGGATATGGAACTTGGGGGTACGTCGACGCCCCGTCCCAAGACGGGGCCAGTAACTGCCTCGGCAAAATGCACCAAGGCAAAATCTATAGTCGCCGGTCATGACGTCCCACCGGGCCGCAATTGCGGCTTTAAACGGCTGGGATGCCTTTTTCTAGCTCTTCGGGGAAAACAGAAGGGACGCCTGAACCAGAACGCGTTCATTGAACAGTTCTATAGCCTCAGTAGCGTCAGGCTAAACCTGATTCCGTGATGACTACAACCATCACCATCCCTACCATCACCATCCACATGAATCCTTGCGCCGTATCCCACAAGCTTCACTTTTAAGCTGTTCGAAAAATAAGGCGGCTTGCATCGCATCATTTTGGTTAGCTTATCATCCGACGTCGCAAAAATGAGAAATTACATTTCTTTTGGGAATTCAGCCAGCTGCGCTTGGGCGACTGGATTTAATGGCTCGATACATGAATGCAAATATACGTAAAATCGCTAAGAAATTGTTGGGGAGTGTTCCGGTTTTTCTGCCAACCGGAACGTGGGCGAGGCATCCTGAGCATGAACAAACGGCCCCATGAAATTCAAGTAAAGCTGGAACTGGCCAAGGCAAATCAGCGCGCTTGACGCTGCCCCCGCGACCCTGCACGAGCAGTTACTCGCCACATCGGGCGTGGTCAAGACCCTCGCCAAGCAAAACACCCGGTTCATCGCCCGCATCGAAGCGATCAGCAGGACGTTTCGCAAAAGCGCGGCCATCCCGTGCGACAATCGCGCATGCCCGCCCAAGCTTCTCCGCTGACGCGATATTTGTGCGCCGCCTACACACTGCTGGTGATTTACGGCAGCCTGCATCCTTTTTCAGGCTGGACTGACCGCGGCGTGGCGCCACTGGCGTTTTTGTGGGCACACTGGCCGCGCTATGTCACCGCCTTCGACCTTGGCGCCAATGTCGTCGCCTACCTGCCCTTCGGGCTGCTCGCCGCGTTGGCACTGCACCCGCTGCTGCGCGGTGCGCTGGCTGTGATCCTGCCCGCCTGCGGCGGCGTGTTGTTGTCGATTGCGCTCGAGTCGGTGCAAACATATTTGCCTGCACGCATCCCGTCCAACCTTGATGTGCTCTCAAACGGCGCCGGGGCGCTGATCGGCGCGCTGGCCGGCGCACTATGGGCGCCCCGGCTGCTCAGCGCCAGCCACCTACTCGCGCTGCGTCAGCGCTGGTTCACCACCGGCCGCCACACCGAC
>CAMDRY010000041.1 GCA_945906975.1 Bordetella parapertussis
GGCGCGCTTGGCTGCCCCCATGGCGTTATGGGTTAACGCCTTCAGCGCGCCGAGGGCTACCGTATAGCGCGTGTTGACAATGACATAGCCCTGGCGCAGGCCGATAATCTCCGTCTCAATGCTGCGCATACGCTCATAGATTTTTTCTACTTCTGCAGTCGTTCTACCTGCTTCTGCAATCGCTTTATCTGCTTCTTTAGCCATGTTATCTGCCCCCTCAGTCATTGCCTGCTCCAGGCACACGTGCTCCACGCGCGCGCAGACCAATACACCAATACATTAGCGCTTGGAAGACCGGCAAGCGCATCAAACTCTCACGGGCTGCGCCTGCTTTATGCCAAGAGAGTAAGCCCAAAGATCCAAGGCGGCGTCGGCACTCAATTCAGCGGCCACCACGGCAGACTCCGCCGCGACCACGACCGCTGCAATTCCCGATTCACGCGCAAGGCTGCGGGTTGCCGTGGCTTCCAACAGCACACGCTTCGTCATGGCGACGAGGCTCTCGCTGTTGGCGGATAAGTAGTAGGTCATTTCAGACAGCAATCGCTCTGTTGCAGCGTATTGTCCGCTGACATTCATCTGAGTATCGCGCAGCCTGTTGAGATCACTGGTGATCGCCAGCAACGCCGCACGCAGCTTGGCTTCTTCTTCGTTCACGGAACTGCGATCCATGGCACACCTCCATTACTGCGCCAATCTCACCTCGAAAAAATTTTATCTGTATGTTAATAAAACTTAACAATCATACCATCCGTGTGGCAACGCTTTGCAACTATTTGACCGCCCCATGTCACCGCCCTATGTGATCGCCCCATGCGGGCACCGAAGCGGGCTGGCCATTATCAAACGCATTCTCTAGCGCCACGGCGGCACCATCACAGGGCGGCAACATCAGCGCGAAGGGTGTGCTCGGCGAAGGGGCGAACGGCAAAGAAGCGCGCTGCGCTTTTTCCATCCGCTCCCTCGCCGGTGCCGTCAACCCCCTTCGCCCCCCCCGAGGGCATTGCGCGTGGTATCGTCATTACCTGATGAGGTTCGTCACCTTCATCAAGCCCGCCGCCCCATACCCGGTTCGGCAAAGCCCCAAGGAAAAGAATGCTACGCGCGCTTGCACTATTCACACTTCTCGCCATCGCCGGCGCACACCGCTACTGCGTGCGCACGACTATTTTTGGCTCGCCCAACGGCACAATCGTCGCACGTTGAACTCGCACACCGGCTGGAAACGCCCGCCTGGCGCGGGTTTTCAGCAGGTATGCCGGAAAAATACAAACCAGGACAGCATGCAAGCAATCGGACAATTCCAGATCAACCGCCTCGCCGACATCGCCTCGGTGCGCCTGCCCTCAATGCGCGGTTTTCCCTTGCTGACGCGGGAAATCCTTAGCGCGCACGCGCGCAGTATGGGGCCGCGCTTCATAGACCCCGAAACGCTGGACCTGTTTATCAGCTTCCATACCTATGTGCTGCGCATCAAGGGCCGCGTCATCCTGGTGGACGCCTGCATCGGCGACCACAAGCACCGTCCGAACCGCCCCGACTGGCACATGCGTCAGAGCGATTTCCTGCAACGACTGGCCGGACTGGGCGTGCAGCCCGGGGACGTCGACGCCGTGATGTGCAGCCACCTGCATGCCGACCATGTCGGCTGGAACACACGGCTCGTCAACGGACAATGGGTGCCGACCTTCCCAAAGGCGCGCTACATCATGGCCGAGATCGAGTACAAGCACTGGCTGGCGCGCTTTGAACGCGAAGGCGCGTCGCTCAACCACGGCTCTTTCGCCGACAGCGTGCTGCCGGTGGTGCAAAGCGGACAAGCCGACATGGTCGGCATGTCGCAGCAGATAGAGCACGGCATACGGCTTGAACCGGCGGCCGGCCACACCCCCGGCACGGTCTTCATCCATATCGAGGATGGCGCCGACCACGGCGTGCTCACCGGCGATATCATTCACCACCCGATACAACTCGCCTTCCCCGACATGCCCACCCAGTATTGCGAGGACCCCGCGCTCGCAGCAAAGGTGCGCGTGGCCATGTGTGAGCGCTATGCAAACACCGGCAGCCGGCTGCTGACGGCGCATTTCCCCGCGCCCTCTTCCGGCCGCATCCTGCGCGAGGGCAAACACTTTGGCTTTGCCTTTGACACCGAATGACCCGGCACCAACCAGACAGGATAAAACCATGACCCGCACCAGCAATAAGCCCCTCATTTCCCGCGCCATCGCACTGAGCCTGTTACTCGTCTTCGCTCCGTTGGCGCCGGCCCAGACCGCGGCCGACTACCCGAACAAACCCATTCGCATGGTCGTGCCCTTTTCCGCCGGCGGCGCCACGGACGTGATGGCGCGCCTGATCGGGCAAAAGCTCACCGAAACCTGGGGACAGCAGGTCATTGTCGAGAATCGCATCGGCGCCGGCGGCAATATCGGCATGGATGCCGTTTCCAAGGCACCCGCGGACGGCTACACCATCGTATTGATGAACAACGCCGCCGCAACCAATGCGGCGATGAACGCAAAACTGCCCTTTGACGTCACGCGGGATTTCGCCGCCATTGGTCTGGTCGCCTCAACGCCGATGATGCTCATCGCAGCGCCCGCAGTAAAAGCCACCAACCTGCCGGAGCTCACGGCTTATCTGCGCGCCAACCCGGGCCGGTATTCCTACGCTTCCTGCGGCCTGGGCGGGCCGCAACACTTCGCCACCGAACTGTACAAATCGCAAACCGGCGTATTCATCGTCCACGCCCCCTACCGCGGCTGCGCACAGGCGGTGGCCGACGTGGTCGGCGGCCAGATTGAACTGGCGATGGTCAGCGCCAACGTCGCCATCCCGCATGTCAAGACCGGCAAGCTAAAGGCCATCGCCCTCAGCGCAAAAAGCCGCACGCCCGCCGCGCCGGAAACACCCACTTTCCGCGAATCAGGCATAGCGGGGCTCAAGGACTACGCCGTGGACGTCTGGTACGGCGTGATGGCACCGGCGGGCACACCGCGCGACATCGTCGCCAAACTCAGCACCGAAGTGCGGCGCATACTCGACGCACCCGACATGAAACAAAAAATGGCCGCCGCCGGCATCGATGCGCTCAACGGCGACGGCAATGAGCTGATGTCCTTACTGCAAGCGGACATCGAAACCTTCCGCAAGGTGGTGAAGTTTGCCGGCATAAAGCTGGAGTAAGGCCACTGACCTCCGGCTAAAATTTCGCTCAGCTTATCGCGCCATGCGCCGATAGCCCTGATAAGGCGCCGCGGCATTCCTGCCGCAGCGCCGTTTGCGAAGGGCGGCGGCAATGAAAACCTGGTGTATCCAGCTGATCGACACCTTGCTCTGCGCGCGCGAAGCCGAAGCGACGCACCCCGCCCTGCGCCGGCGCGACTGGAAGGGCCTTTTTGGCGCCATCGGCTAAGCGCGCATGCACACGCCGAGCAAATCCGGCGATATTTTTCTCAGCGAAGCGCGCGACAAGGACGCCACGGCCTGCCATGGCGACATTGCCGACCGCACGACCGCGACCGCGAGCGCGACCGATGCAAGCCAGAACCTTATTTATGCGCCGGACCCGGATAAATACCGCATCGTTCCGGAGAGGCTGATTTTTCCCTGCTGCGTAATGCCTGTTCAAAACTGCGCAAAACTGCGCAAAACCGCGCGCGCGCAACAAACTTCGGGCAGAATGCTTTTCCACCAAAGCGCCACGGCCTGCGATGCGGGCAAAGACGCGACTGAAATCGTGTTCCCAAGGAGAAGTCATGCACCGTATCACGCGGATTGTTGCCGCAATCATCAGCCTGTCCATCACGCACGTGACGTTCGCGCAGACCTATCCGGCACAACCGATACGCATCGTCGTACCCAACGGCGCCGGCGGGCCGACCGACATCGTTGCGCGCGTACTGGCACAAAAACTGTCCGAGTCCATGGGCCAGCCAGTGATTGTCGAGAACCGCCTGGGCGCGGGAGGCGTGGTCGGCACCGAGGGCGTGGCGCGCTCCCCCGCCGACGGCTACACCCTGCTATTTTCCGCCTCGGGTGCGATGGTCATCACGCCCCACCTGAACAGCAAACTGCCCTACGACTCATTCCGCGACTTCGCACCGGTGTCGCTGGGCGCCACCTCGCCGCTGATCCTGTTCACAGGGGCCAACTCACCGGTGCGTACCGTATCCGAACTGATCGCCCTGGCCAAGGCGCAGCCGGGCAAACTCAATTACGGCACCGCCGGCATAGGCACGCCGCCGCATCTGGCGGTGGAGCTGCTCAAAAGCGCCGCCGGTATCGATGTTGTCCATGTTCCCTATAAGGGTGCGCCTCAGGCCGAGATCGCCGTCATGACCGGCGAAATCAGCTTCATGTTCTCGCAACCGTCCATCGCCAACCAGGCGCGCGCCGGCAAGGCGCGCCTGCTTGGCACGACCTCGGCCAAACGCACCGCGCTCGCGCCCGAGGTGCCGACGCTGGCCGAGGCCGGCGTGCCCGGCTTTGAGGTCATCGCCTGGTACGGTCTGCTCGCCCCGGCAAAAACGCCGGAGGATATCGTGGCAAAGCTCAACAGCGAAATACAAAAGGCGCTGGCGCAAAAAGACGTCGCCGACCGCCTGCAATCGATGGGCTTCGAGCCGCCGGCACCGCACAGCGCCGCCGACTTTACCGCCTTCATGCGGCGCGAAAGCGACAAATGGCAGAAGGTGATCAAGGACGCGGGCATCAAAGGGGAATACTCCCCCGCGCGTCCTCAATCGACGCGCGCGCCGCTGTCCTTGACCAGTTTGCCGAACTTTTGCATGTCGGCGCGGATCGTATCGGCGTACTGCTCGGGCGTGCCACCGACCGGGTCGATGCCGATTTTGGCCAGTTGCTGGGCAATTTCCGGCGTGTTGAGCACCTTGACGATTTCGCTGTTGAGCTTGTCGATGATGGCGCGCGGCGTGCCGGCCGGCACCAAAAAACCGACGTCGATCTTGATGTCATAACCGGCCAGCCCGCCCTCGGCCACTGTCGGCACATCGGGCATGTTGCTGGTGCGCTTGGCACCGGCCACCGCCAGCAGACGCACTTTACCCGTCCCGACATGCGGCATTACCGAGGGAAGCGCGGCGATGACCGCCGCGATGTCGCCGGATATCACCGCCGGGATGGACTGCGCCACGCCTTTGTACGGAATGTGATTCATCGTCACGCCGGCCATCGAGGCGAACAACTGCATGCCCAGGTGATGCACACTGCCCACGCCGGTCGATCCGTAAGGCAGACCAGGATTCGCCTTGGCGTAATCGATGAGTTGCCTGACATTCTGGAAAGGCAGGCCGGCGTGGCCGACCAGGTAGACCGGTGTCGACACGGCCAGCGTCACCGGCGCGAAGTCCTTGATCGCATCGTAGGGCAGCTTCTGGTACAGCGTCGGGTTGATGCACAAGGGCCCGGTATCGCCGACCAGCACGGTGTAGCCGTCTGGCGCCGCCTTGGCGACGATGTCCGTGCCTATGATGCCGCCGGCGCCGGGCCGGTTGTCGACCACCACCGGCTGGCCGATGTTCTCGGCAAGCTTGCGGCCAATGACCCGCGCCAGCACATCCGGCCCGCCCGAAGCGCCATAGGGCACGAAAAAGCGGATCGGACGCGTGGGATAGTCCTGGGCGGCGCAATCGGTGATGCCGGCGAACAACGCCGCGAACGACCAAAACAATGCCAGATGCCGTGATGCCATGTTCTTCTCCTTGCTGTAGTAATCAGGTACCGCGGGATGCGCCGCAGCCGCGCTCTAGTAATGCTTCATCACATGCCGCGCTACCGTCATGCGCATCACCTCGGCCGGGCCTTCTGTGATGGTGTAGGCACGCTGGTCGCGCCAAAAGCGCTCGATAGGCAGCTCCACCGTCAGGCCGATGCCACCGTGGATCTGCAGGCAGCGGTCGGCGGCGCGAAAGCCCATCTCCGTGGCGTACATCTTGGCCATGTAGGTTTCGTTGCGCACGTCCTCGCCCTGGTCGAACTTCCAGGCGGCGTGGCGCACCAGGTGACGCGCCGCCTGCAACTCGGTATAGGTGTCGGCCAGCATCCACTGCACGCTCTGGCGCGCGGCGAGCGGCTCACCAAAGGTGACGCGCTGCTTGGCGTATTGCACGCCCATCTCCAGACAGCGCTCGGCAACGCCGCAGGACCGCGCGCCGTGGCGCAGAATGCGTCCCTGGGTGATCCATTCCTGGGCCAGCTTGAAACCCTCGCCCTCTTCGCCGATGCGGTTCTTGATCGGCACACGCGCATTGTCGAACACCACTTCACAGGGTGCCTCACCCATCATAGTCTGGTAGCGCGCCGTGACCTTCACGCCGGGCGTGTCCATGTCAACAAGGATGCACGAGATGCCCCCGCGCGAACCCTTGGACGGGTCGGTCACCGCCATCACTTGCGCGAAGTCGGCTTTTTCCGCGTCGGTGATGAAGCGCTTCACACCGTTGATGACGTAGTGATCGCCGTCACGCACCGCACGCGTGCGCATCCCCGCAGGATCGGACCCGGCATCGGGCTCGGTTTGGGCGATACAGGGAATTTTCTCCCCGCTTATCACCGGATCGAGGTAGCGCTCCTTTTGTTCGCCTTTTAGCTTTACCAACACCGCGCCAACCGTGGGCCCGATGATGTAAAAATCCCGCGGCAATATCGCCACCGTGCGCGAAAGCTCTTCAAAGAAAATGCTCTGTCCGAGCACACTGAGGCCCTGCCCACCCAACTCCTGCGGCACATCGAGCATCCAGAACCCCAGGTCCCGGGTCATGTTGCGCAGGCGTTCGCGCGTCGCCGGCAAGAGGCCGCGCGGTTCGCTTTTTTCCAGCGGAATTAACTCCGCGTCGACAAAGCGGCGCACCGTTTTCTGGAAAAGCACAAGCTCTTCCGGCAGCGTGAAATCCATACCACTCCCCCTTACGTTGATTCTGTAATCAAGCCGATTACCGGATTATCTTTTTATTGCCAGCGCATCGTATTGTAGGATGGGGTTCAGAACAAGCGTAAAGCGCGGCGTCCACGATGTTTTTTTTGCCGCCCCGCAACGCGCGACAAAACCAAAGAGCGGGAATCCAGATGGCAAAAGTTACGGACGAAGCGGTCATCATCGGCATGGGCGAGACGCCTGTTGGCAAACTGCCGGGCATGAGTTCCGTGCAGATCCAGGCGCTGGCGGTGCACAACGCGCTCAAGAGCTGCGGGCTCAGCATCAAAGATGTCGACGGGCTCGTCAACCTCGATCCCTACGGCATCCCGCAAAGCATGTTCTCCACCACCCTCGCCGAGCACCTGGGCATCAAACCCTCGTTCTGCGTCACCGTTGATGTCGGCGGGACGGTGACAGGCATGACGATGTTGCAGCAGGCGATCTGGGCGGTGAGCTCCGGTCATTGCAAGACGGCAGTGTGCGTCTACGGCGAAAACGCACTCACCGGCCGGCCGCAGGGCGCGCACGGTTTCCAGTTGCAGAACCTGCTCGGTGGCGAAGAATGGGAGGAGCCCTTCGGACTGCAGGGCATGGTCACGCCCTACGCCCTCGTGACGCAACGCTACTTCCACGACTATGGCGCGACCGAGGCCGATACCGGCGCGGTGGCGGTATCGACGCGCCAGCATGCGCTGCTCAATGACAATTCGATGATGAAAAAACCTATCACCCTCGAAGACCACAACAAAAGCCGCATGATCTGTTCGCCGCTGCGCCTGCTCGATTGCTCGCTCGTCGCCGATGGCGGTGGCGCCATTGTCGTGACCAGCGCGGCGAATGCCCGACGCATCGGCGCGAAAATGGTCCGCATGAAGGCCTTCGCCATGCGCATGACACACAACAGCGTGGCACTCAGTCCCGACATCGAGGACATCGGCATGGCAGACGCAGGGCAACGCGCCTTCGAGGAGGCTGGCGTCGGCCCCAAGGACATGGACATGCTGCAACTGCATGACGCCTTCACCATCTCGGTGCTGGTGACACTGGACGCGCTGGGCTTTTCCAAACCCGGCGAAGCGGGCAACTACATCCGCACCGGCGCCACGGCCCCCGGCGGAAAGTGTCCGGTCAACACCCATGGCGGACTATTGTCACAGGCGCACATCGGCGGCATGCTCCACCTCGTTGAAGCGGTGCGCCAGCTGCGCGGCGAAGCGGGCAAACGCCAGATACCCGGAGCCAGACACGCGCTGGTCAGTGGCAATGGCGGTATTTTCTCGATTTGCGGCGTCTCCATACTGGAAAGGATCTGAGCATGGAAAACATCTACGCCATCCTTCCCTCCCCCACCCGCGAGAGCACCCCCTTCTGGGAGGGCTGCAACCGCGACGAGTTGCTGCTCCAGCAATGCCAGGCCTGCAAGCACATCTTCTACTATGCGCGCTCGTTCTGCCCGCAATGCGGGGACGACAAGCTGATCTGGCAGGCGGCCTCGGGCAAGGGCATCGTTTATTCATTTTCCCATGTGCACGTTTCTTTTTACGGGCCAAGGTGGGAATCGCAAATTCCCTACACCTCGGCACTCATCGACCTCGCCGAAGGGGTGCGCATGCTCAGCCGCATCACCGGACCGGAACGCGAGCGGGTAAAGATAGGCGACAACGTGAGCGTGTCTTTCGTGGCATACGAAGGACAAAAGCTGCCCTTCTTTGCCCTCGCCCAGAAAGACTGAGGCGCGACAACACGGCGCCACGCCCTGATCAGGCGGGCGTTATACACTGTGTCGCAACTAACAAAGGAGCTTCCAGAGGATCTTGCCCCGACTCATCCGCATCGCACAGATCAGCTTGCTGGGCTTGTGCCTGACCCCGCTCCTGGCATTGCAGGCTTATGCCCAGGATTACCCCGCCAGAGCAATCAAAATGGTGGTGCCGCAACCGCCCGGCGGCGGTACTGACATTCTTGGGCGCACCATTGCGCAGCGCCTCTCTGAATTGCTGCGACAGCCGGTTGTGGTGGAAAACCGCGCCGGTGCCGGATCACTGATTGGCACCGACTTTGTCGCCAAGGCGCCGGCCGACGGCTACACGCTGATGGTCGGCGGCCTGTTCAACATGGTCATGAACAAGGCGCTGATTAAAAACCTGTCTTACGACCCGGAACGCGACTTCGTCCCGCTGGGCTATGTCTCGGCCTATCCTTTTGTGCTGCTCGCAAGACCGGATCTTCCGGTCGCAAGCCTGGCTGACCTGACCAAATACGCCAAAGAAAACCCGGGCAAACTGACATTCGGATCAGCCGGCATCGGAACACTGCAACAGGTCTGGGGAACCATCCTGTTCAAGAGCCTGGGCCTGGATATGGTGCATGTGCCCTTCAAGGGCGCCGCGCCGGCGCACCAGGAAATGATGGGCGGACGTCTGGACGTGATGTTCGACAATCTGTCCGCCTCAAAGCAATACATACAGTCAGCTCGACTCAAGGGCCTGGCCGTTTCATCGGCCGCTCGATCGGCACAGTTGCCCGGCCTGCCCACGGTGAATGAATCCGGCATTGTCAATTTCGAGGGCGAGAGCTGGTTCGGCATCTTCGCGCCAGCCGGCACACCGGCGCCGGTGGTGGCCAAGTTGCGCGAGACGCTTTCCGCGATCAACCGCGAGGCGGAATTCGTCGCCAAGATCGAACGCGACGGCGGCCGCACGCTCAACGTTCCCGCCGCGCAACAGCAAGCCTTCCTGCATGACGAGTTGGCGCGCTGGGTAGGGGCGGTCAATAAATACGGCGTCGCCCTCGACTGATTTTCAATTCGCTTTGCCGAAAGGGTCGTCGAAGACGAAGCAGCGCGCCGCAATGAGGACCATGCGGCCTATATCCAATCCCGGCTGGCCCGGCCGCCGACGCTGTGGCCGGCGTCAACGCTGCCGGCGCTTCGCGCGCAGGCGCCGGGCGGCAGGCCGTTCAATTACGCCCGGCTGCGATTTTTGCGGCAAGTGCGCTCTGCCATTGTGCCACCGGTAGCATCGTCGGATCGTCACCGACGCGCGCGTGCGTGGCGCCGAGTATGGCCGCGTCATCCAGATTAAGATTGAGGTCCGCCACATGGGGCTGGGCCACATACCAGGGCGTGTCCATGTAGATCTCGATGCGGTTGGCCTCCGGATCGCGAAAATACAGCGACCAGGCGTTGCCGTGATCCACGGCCTGGACCAAGCCCGTGTCCGTCCGCCCCGACACCAGGCGATGCATGGCGCGAAGGTCTTCAAGCTTATCGACCTGGAACGAGATCTGCTGCAAACCAAGACCGGCCCCGCCGGCATCCGCGCGCCCCGTTTCCATGACCAGCTGGTGATGCGAACGCGGGTCGCGACTGAGAAACACCGCATGATGGCCGCGCACGTCGCCGCGGTCGGTGATGACAAAGCCGAGCACATCGCAGTAAAAAGCGCACATGACCCCGATGTCGCGCACAAACATGCCCATGTGACGCAGCTTGAGATCGGGAATCATGCGCGGCGCAGCGTCCATCTCAGCGTCCGCGTTTGATGAACTCCAGAATGTCCCGGCCCAGTGCGTCGTCACGCGTGTTGAACTGGAAAGTCATGGACAGATGATTGTGTTTTTCCAGGCGCGTGAAGCGCGGGCAGGCGCGGTCGCGGTCGCATTGCGCGGCCAGCAGCATGGCGCCCTGCGTGTCCAGGTCAGGATTGTCGTATTCGGCGACAACGAGGAAGGTCGGTATTTTAGTCGCGGTCTTGACGTGATTGAGGGGCGACTGTCGCGCATACAGCGCACGGTCCGCGCCAAAGTAGGCCTGGAAGTTCTTCAGGTTGGGGTCATCCGGTTTCGGGTCGAACAGGTAGCGCCCGCTCATCAGCACGATGCCCGCAAGGCCGGTTCCGGACGCCGGCTGCAAATCACGGATAAAGGCATAACTGGCAAGATGCGTCGCTCCGGCCGAATGGCCGATGACGTAGATGCGGTTGGGGTCGCCGCCGTAACTTGCGGCGTTGGCCTTGAGCCAGGCCACGGTCGCGGCCACATCCTCGGCCGCGGCGGGCCACTTTGCCGCCGGCGCGAGCCGGTAGGTGGCGTTCACGCCGAGCATGCCCTGGCGTGCAAAGTAAGTCGGGATGTTGCCGTAGACCTCGGGACTGATATTGCGCTCACCGGCGACGTAGGCCCCGCCATGAAAAAACACCACCACCGGCACACCAACCTTGCCCTCAAGCCGGTGGATGTCGAGGCGATGGCGTGCATCGGGTCCGTAGGCTAGATCGCGCGTCACCAGCACGCCATCCTTAGCTGCCGCGGCCAGGATAGGCGCATAGACTTCCAAGGTCTTGGCGATATTGCCGCGAATGTCCTTGCCCCATCCGGGTCCGACCTCGGCCAGACGCTCCTGCACATTAAGAGGCATATTGGCCACCTGCGCGTGGGCGATGGGTGAAAACGATGCAAGTGCGGCGCCAAACAATGCCAACAACAATAAAACCATGCGTGACTTCATGTTCGAGTCCTTTTTAGTCGGGCCGGCACATGCCGGCATAAACCACAGCGCTTTGATTGGCATTATCAGCCACGACACGAAATTTGGCGCGCAAATGAGCCCTGCGGCCTGTTCACACCTAAGACCCACTGCACCGCAAGCGCGCGCCACAACTGGGGCAGGCATAGGGATCAAAGATGACGCCGCCGGCGCGGCCCCGGGGAATGGCTTCGCAGTTGGGACAACGGTTGTACCGGCTTGAAACGTATAAGTACGCCATGCAGGAAATAACCAGCCCGACCATCGCCGCCAGCGCGAGCTTGGGCTTGACAGGCGGCGGGGCGAGGTCGGTGGCAAACAGCAGCGCCAGGCCGGCGCAAAACAACACCGCCGCCATGAGGAGTGGGTAACTCCACCTTGCCGTGAGCTTTTTGCGGCGTGCGTATTCGACGATGGTGTCCACGGCAACGATAATACCCAAAGAGATTCTCAAAGATACCGTGTGCACGACAGGCCATCCACGCGCCTCCCTCCCAAGCTCCCCCGCGTCATCCGGGCCGGACGGTTGGTGGCCTGATAAGCAGTCAACGGGGGCTGCACGATAACGACGGGCTGCGCGCGCAGGTTCGCCGCAAACGCCGCACGACAATCCAAAACCAAAGCCATATCCACCTGGAAACCCGCGCCAGGCGCGGCTTTACAGCCAACTACCACGCCAAAACCTACTCCGCCTTGATGCCGGCCTTCTTGATCACTTCTCCCCAGCGCACATACTCGCTGCGAATATAGGCGGCAAATTCCTCGGCCGAGCTATTGGTCTGCACGCTTGCGCCGATATTGGCGAAACGTTCCACCACTTCCCCTCTGCGCATGCGCCTGGTGGACGCGGGGCCCCTCCATGCCCAGGCGAGGCAGGCGAGGCAGGCGAGCGCTGACAGTCAATCTGCGCTTGTAAAACCACCAACGATGCCGCAGTTGCGCTTGACGGCATGGCAGGTGAACTCGCGCCGAACTCACGCTGCGCCGGCATGATTTTGCCGCATGATTTTGCCATTGGCCTGGCCGACATCTGGCTAACTGGGCCACCCCCTGGCAAACCCGCACTGCCGGCGCCGCTGAAAGTTCTGACTATCGCCCTGCTTTAACAAGCTAGCCAATTCCTTTACCACCGGCGGCACACCCAGCCTCGCAAGGGTCGCCCACCTTGCATCCGGCAGGCTCGCCGACAGTGGCTTTTTACGCCATCGTCATTGAATAAAATGGATTTTTTATACTCCGGGCAAATTGAACAAGGCGCCCTACCAATACTCGGGCTGGTGGCAGCGCCCGAATTCTGCACCGGAAAATAAGCGCGCAAGGCCCCTTCCCCTGCAGGCGAGTCCCGCTGCCGTCAACCGAATCACGGAAACTGCGTTATTGGACTGCAGGGTAAAATTTATCATCGTTTGACCGCCCAGCTTGGTTCCATTCCACTCTATTTTTGAAAGAAATCCCATA
>CAMDRY010000042.1 GCA_945906975.1 Bordetella parapertussis
CGTACTGGTCAGCGCCGGCAACGCCATCGTGCGCTACGCCTTCAACCTCAGTTCCAACGCGTGGCTGGAAGTGCAGTGGTATCTGTTTTCAGCGGTGTTCCTCTTTGGCGCGGGCTATGCCCTGCTGCATAACCAGCACGTGCGCATCGACGTCGTCTCCGGACTGCTGTCAAAAAAAGCCCAGACCTGGATAGACATACTCGGCACGATCTTTTTCCTGATGCCCATGGCCATTGCGATCATGTGGCTGTCCTGGCCGGTCTTTGTCGACGCCTATACGCGCAACGAAGTTTCCACCAATGCCGGCGGACTGACCATCTGGCCCGCGCGCCTCATGGTGCCGGTCGGTTTTTTCCTGCTGATACTGCAAGGCTTGTCGGAACTCATCAAGCGCATTGCTTTCTTGCAAGGGCTCATTCCCGACCCGAGCGAAAAAGACAGCGGCCCCAGCGCCGAGGAACAGCTGGCCGAGGAAATCCGCAAACAGCGTGAAGCCGCGGGGATGCCGACATGATTGAATTTCTCACCGCAAATATGGCGCCGCTGATGTTCGGCGCTTTGGTCGTCTTTTTACTGCTCGGCTACCCGGTCGCCTTTGCGCTTGCCGCCAACGGCATTTTCTTCGGCATCATCGGTATCGAGCTGGGGATGCTGCAGCCCTCGCTGTTCCAGGCGCTGCCACAGCGCATCTGGGGCGTGATGTCCAATGACACGCTGCTGGCCGTCCCCTTTTTCACCTTCATGGGGCTGATCCTGGAACGAAGCGGCATGGCCGAGGATCTGCTCGACACCATCGGTCAGTTGTTCGGTCCGCTGCGCGGCGGTCTTGCGCTGGCGGTGATTTTCGTCGGCGCGCTGCTTGCCGCCACGACCGGTGTGGTCGCCGCCTCGGTGATTTCGATGGGCCTCATTTCACTACCCATCATGCTGCGCTACGGCTACGACCGGCGTTTCGCTTCCGGCGTGATCGCCGCATCAGGCACGCTGGCGCAGATTATCCCGCCCTCGCTGGTGCTGATCATCATGGCCGACCAGCTCGGCCGCTCGGTCGGCGACATGTACGCCGGCGCATTCGTGCCCGGCCTCATCCTCGCCGGCATGTACGCGCTCTACGCCATCGGCATCGCATTTTTCAAACCCGGCTGGGCGCCCGCGCTGCCACCGGAGGCACGCACGCTGCGTGAGCCCGATGGCAGCGGTGGAACACCGTCGCTGATCGCGCTGATCATCGTTGCCACCGCCGCATCGGTGGCCTTCGCCAAATACCACTACCCGCCGGGTGCACCGCTTGACGAACTGCTGGTGGTTTCAACCTCGGTGGGCACCGGACTCGCCTTCGTCGCCGCGGTGCTGAACCATGTGTTCAAACTGGGCCTGCTGTCGCGCATCGCCATGCGCGTGACCTTCGTGCTCATCCCGCCGCTGGCGCTGATCTTTCTGGTGCTCGGCACGATTTTTCTCGGCGTGGCGACGCCCACCGAGGGCGGCGCGATGGGCGCCACCGGGGCGCTGTTCATGGCCCTGGCGCGCCGGCGCCTGTCGATGAGCCTGCTCAAGCAGGCCATGGACTCGACTGCCAAGCTCACCGCCTTTGTGGTGTTCATCCTCGTTGGTGCGCGTGTGTTCAGCCTGACCTTCTACGGCGTCGACGGCCACATCTGGGTCGAACACCTGCTGACCGGCCTGCCCGGCGGCCAGTTGGGCTTCCTCATCGTCGTCAATATCCTGGTGTTCGTGCTGGCCTTCTTCCTCGATTTTTTCGAGTTGTCCTTCATCGTCGTTCCCCTGCTGGGCCCTATCGCAGAAAAACTGGGCATAGACCTCATCTGGTTCGGGGTACTGCTGGGCGTGAACATGCAAACCTCGTTCATGCACCCGCCTTTCGGCTTCGCCCTGTTTTACCTGCGTAGCGTCGCGCCGGCCAAGGACTACCTCGACAAGGTCACCGGCAAGATCACCGCCAAAGTCACCACCGGCCAGATTTACTGGGGCGCGGTGCCCTTCGTATTGATCCAGATCATCATGGTTGCGCTGATCATCATCTTCCCCGGCTTGGTGACAAGCGGTCTGGACAAAAAAATCGTCATCGACACCAACAAGGTGCAGATCGAGGTGCCGATGGAGGCGCCGACCATGGACGGTGACCCCGGCGCGGCAAGCGGAGAACCGGGCAAGGACGGCGCCAGACCCGAGGACGAGGATCCGGCCAAGGCGCTTGAACGCGCCCTGGGCAAGGCGGCGGACGAGGATGACCCGGCCAAAGCCATCGAGCGTGCGATGAAGGGCGAATCAAAAAAATAGCACGTCGCCCCAATAGCACGTCGCCCTTTACCTTTAGGGGCCACCAAAAACAAAACCCCGCTCGCGCGGGGTTTTGTTTTGGTACCGAAGAACCGGTGTGGCGGCTCAAGCCTTCTTTTTCGGCGCCCGCTGCGAAATACGCTGCGCCGCGACCATGAAGTTGTCGAAGCGGTTTTCCGCGATCGAGAACCACTGCACCTGCTCGTCGCGGAAGGCTTTCCAGGAATCGAACACCTTCTTGAACTTGGCGTTCTTGGAGGCGATATCCGCATAGACCTCTTCTGAAGCCTTGTAACATGCGGCCATTACTTCGTTGGAGAAGGGCAGCAACTTGACGCCGTTGCCGATAAGGCGCTTCAACGCGGCCGGGTTGGCGGCGTCATATTTCGCCAGCATGTCGGCGTTGGCCTCATAGCACGCAGCCTCAAGAATGGCCCGATACTCGGGCGGCAAAGCCTCGAGCGCCTGGATGTTGACCAGCAGATCGAGCTCCGGACCGCCCTCCCACCAGCCGGGGTAGTAGTAGTACTTGGCCACTTTGTAGAAGCCAAGCTTCTCGTCGTCGTACGGACCGACCCACTCCGCCGCATCCAGCGTACCCTTCTCCAGCGAGGGATAAATATCGCCGCCGGCGATCTGTTGCGGCACCACGCCAAGCTTGGACAGCACCTGCCCGGCCAGGCCGGCAATGCGAAACTTCAAGCCCTTGAGGTCGGCGACAGTCTTGATCTCCTTGCGATACCAACCACCCATTTGCGTACCCGTATTGCCGGCGGGGAAGTTGACGCAGTTGTATTCCTTGAAATGCTCGCGCATCAGTTGCAATCCGCCGCCGTGGTACATCCAGGCGTTTTGCTGGCGCGCATTCAGGCCAAAAGGAATGGCTGTCGAGAACGCAAACGTCGCATCCTTGCCGAAGTAATAGTACGGGGCCGTATGGCAGCATTCCACCGTACCGGCCTGTACCGCATCGAGTGCCTGCAGGCCGGGTACGATTTCACCGGCTGCGAACACCTTGATCTGGAACTTGCCACCGGTTGCCGCGGCGACACGCTTGGCGATGACCTCCGCAGCGCCGAAAATGGTGTCCAGGCTCTTGGGAAAGCTCGAGGTCATCCGCCACGAAACAGTCGGCGCACCAGCGGCCGGCGCTTGCGCAACGGCCTGTGTGGACGTAGTGGCTGTCGCGGCTGCAACGGCCCCCAGACCCGCTTTGGTTACAAAAGAACGTCTATCCAAAATATCCTCCTCAGAATGGTTCGACATTAATATCAGCTCCCACTATAGCGCAGGCGCATTATTACCCTCGCACAGCGATTATAGATAAGTTCAGCGGTAGCCGCTTAATGCGCCTATGCCCTACCCGCCTGGCATTGAAACATGGCCGCCCGCATGCGCGGATCCACCTTTGCTACACTGGGGGCGTCCAAAGGCGCGGCCACCATGCCCACAAGCACTGCCCACAACTTCACTTACACCTTCCCGACCCGCGTCGACGCGGCCGCCGGAGGTGCCGTATCACTTGGCTGGGAGCCGGGTATCGACCCGTTCAAGACCCGCCATGCCACCGGCTCGAACGACGCGCTGCAGACCATTCAGCTGTATCAAGCTGCGCTGTCGCCAGAGGAGTGCCGTACCATCATCGCCCTCGGGGAGGCCACGCCACGCACTGACGGCCGCGTCGAGCTGGGCGACGCGGCCTACCGCGTCAGCCACATCGCCTGGCTTGAGCCCCTGCCGCAGACGCACTGGCTGTTCCACAAGCTCGGGGCGCTGTTTGCCCAGGCATCGCAGCACTACGGCTTTGAACTCACCGGTTTTGTCGATGCATTGCAATACACCGTTTATGGCGCGGAACAGCACTTTGACTGGCACATGGACCTTGGACCGGGCGCCACCAGCGCCCGCAAACTGTCGATGACAATACAGCTTTCGGCCAACGAGGATTACAGCGGCGGCCAACTCGAATTCATCAACGCCCCGGCCATGCAAGAAGCGCGCGCCATGGGCGCGGCGACATTTTTCCCCTCCTACCTCGCGCACCGCGTCACGCCCGTCACCTCGGGTGTACGCCGCTCGCTGGTAGCCTGGGCCTGCGGGCCGACGTTCCGCTAAGCGCTAAGCGCTAAGACGCCGGGGCCATTGATGTTATCGCGCCTGCTCGCCGCGATTTACCGGCCCGAAAGCGGCGACCGAAAAATGCAGGCGCAGGCGTCGTCCGCCACGACCGCAGACTCCGCCCCCATGACAAAAGCGCGGGCCAACCTGCTGTTTGATGCCGGTGAACATGCCGCAGCACGCGCGGCCTACGAGCAATTGATCGGCACCGCAGCCACCCCCGGCCTGCTGGTCAATCGCGGCTATTGCGAACTGGCGCTGGGTGAAATCGACACCGCGCAACTGAGCTTCCAGGCCGCGCTTTCGCACTCCCCGCAATTGGCCCCGGCCTGGGTCGGTCTGGGCGATGCCGCCGCGCAAAAAAACCGCCACACCGAAGCGCTGCGTTGCTATGACAGCGCGCTCGATCTCAAGGGCACGCTGCTCATTGCCCGCAACAATCGCGCCCAGTCGCTGCTCGCGCTGGGCCGCATGGAAGAGGCGTGGCGCGAAAATGAAACGCGCTTTGCCCTGCCCAATGCCGCCACGCTTTATCCGCACCGGCTGGCCTTGCCGTGCTGGGACGGCAAGACGGAAAGACGCGTGCTGGTGCACTGGGAACAGGGCTTTGGCGACATCATCCAGCACCTGCGCTTCCTGCCAGCTGTGGCGGCGCGAAGCCGCGCCTGTGCGTTCGAATGCCCGCCGCCGCTCATGGCGCTGGTGCGCCGCATGCCCGGAGCGCCTGCGCTGATCGAAGCGGGCAACCAGCCGCCGAACCCGGACGGATTTGATTGCCACGCCCCACTGCTGAGTCTGCCGTTCTTGCTTGGCATATCGGCCAAAGTCCTGCCGCATTCACCTTATCTCGCCGCCGATGCGGTGCGCGCGCCGGCATTGCGCGCCGGCTGGAAAACAGACGGCAAACACCTGGTGGGCATCGCCTGGCGCGCCAGCACATTTGATCCGCGCCGCAGCCTGGCGCTGGCACAACTGCTCGAAGCCTTCGCCCCCCTCGCCGGCAGCGTGCGCCTGGTCAGCCTGCAAAAGGACATCAGCGCGGAAGAAAGCGCGCTGCTGCTGCAACACGGCGGCATCGACGCGGGCTCGGGCTTTAGCAGCTTCGATGACACCGCGACGGCGCTGGCCGCGCTCGATACCCTCGTCTGCGTCGACACCGCGGTCGCGCATCTCGCCGGCGCCCTCGCCCGCACCACGCTGCTGCTGCTCAACGAACCGGCGGCGGTGCGCTGGATGCTAAATCGCGATGACAGCCCCTGGTATCCGTCCATGCGCCTGCTGCGCAAGGGCGGCGACACACCCTGGCCCCAGCTGCTGGAAAAAGCGGCGCAGATGCTGGCCAGGCCGCTACAAACGCCGGAGGGCAGGGCATGAGCCTGTTGCAACGACTGTGGGGTGCGCTTGGCCCGCAGGGTGCGCTTGGCGCGCGGCCGGCGGGCACGACCGACAGTGCGGCGGTGGGCTTCAACCGACTCGGCCAATGCCGCTACGGATTGATGCTGTTCAATAGCAAGGATCAGTACATCGGCCGGGCGCTGGAGTACTACGGCGAATACAGCCAGCACGAGGCCGACCTGCTGGTGCAGTTTATTTCCCCCGGCGCGGTGGTCATAGATGCCGGCGCGAACCTCGGCGGGCTGACCCTGTTTTTCGCGCGAGCGGTAGGCGGTAGCGGGCGTGTCTACGCCTTCGAACCACAGCGCGTGATTTTCCAGACGCTGTGCGCGAATATGGCCTTGAACAGCCTGGTCAACGTGTACGCCGTGCAGGCGGCGCTGGGCGACCGTCAGGGCAGCATCAACATCGACACGCCCGATTACACGCGCGAGAACAACTTCGGCGGCATGGCGCTGGGCGAATGGCATGCAGGCGAGGCGGTGCCGCTGATGCGCATAGACGAGCTTGCGCTGGCGCGCTGCGACCTGATCAAGATTGATGTGGAAGGCATGGAAGAGGCGGTTTTGCGCGGCGCGCAGGCGACCATTGCCCGACACCGACCGCTGCTTTACGTTGAAAACGACCGCGCCGAAAAAGTTGCATCACTGATCAACTGCATCGCCGCCACGGGCTACCGCATGTACTGGCACTTCCCGCCGTATTTCAATCCGGACAATTTCCACGGGCGCGCGGACAACCTGTTTGACACGCTCGCTTCGCGCAACATGTTGTGCCTGCCGGCTGAGCGCGCCCTCGCCGTGAAGGGCCTGGAACCGGTCGTGGTAGCGGACTGAAAATAAGTCATCGGCTGGCAACTGGCCCGCTGGGCCTGTCGGCAGCCGATGAGCCAGTCGCCTCAGTTGCCGGCTATGGTCATGTTGCCCACGAGGATGGAGCCGCAGGAACGCGAACCGCGCACCAGCACGTCGCTGCCAATCGCGGCGATGTCCAGAAAGATGTCGCGCAGATTACCGGCGATGGTGATCTCCTCGACCGGATAGGCAATCTTGCCACCCTCGACCCAGTAGCCGGCGGCGCCGCGCGAATAATCGCCCGTCACCATGTTGACGCCCTGCCCCATTACTTCGGTGACCAAAAGGCCGGTGCCCATTTCGCGCAGCATCCCGTCCAAATCCAGTTCGCCCGGCTCAAGGATGAGGTTGTGGTTACCGCCGGCATTGCCGGTGGTCTGCATGCCGAGCTTTTTTGCCGAGTAGGTCGACAGAAAATAGCCCTCGACAAAACCCTTGCGAACCACATCGCGCGCCTTGGTCGCCACGCCGTCATCGTCGAAATACGAACTCGACAAGCCCTTATTGACGTGGGGATCCTCGCGCAGGTTGACGCGCGGGGAAAACACCTGCTTACCCAGGCTGTCGGGAAGAAACGAAGCCTTGCGATAAAGACTGCCGCCGCTCACCGCCGACACAAAATGGCCGATCAGCCCGCTGGCGACCGGGGCCTCAAACAGCACCGGTGCCTGGCGCGTACCGATCTTTCTCGACCTAAGGCGGGACAACGCGCGCCGGCCGGCATACTCGCCGACCGCGGCCGGTTGGGGCAGGTCGCGTGCGGCGCGCGCCTGCACATACCAGTCATCGCGCTGCATCTTGCCCGATTGCTCGGCGATCAGGGCGCAGTACATCGACTGGCGCGTACTGGAAAATCCGCCCATGAAGCCGGCGCTATTGGCCGAAACAAACTGCCCGGCCTGGCAAGACACACTGGCCCCCTCGGAATTGCTGATGCGCCTGTCAAGGCGGAAAGCCGCCGCCTCGCATTGCTGCGCCAGCGCTATGGCCTCCTCCACCGACAGATCCCAGGGATGATAAAGATCGAGGTCGCGTATCGCCTTTTCACGCACGATCAGGCTGGCGTCGGCAAGACCGGCGGCCTCGTCGCTGGCGGTGAAGCGCGCGATGGTCAGCGCTTTCTCAACCGCATCGCGCACCGCCTGTGCCGACAGGTCCGAGCTCGAGGCGTAGCCTTTTTTTTGCCCCGAATAAACCGTCACGCCAAACCCCTTGTCACGGTTGTATTCGATGTTCTCGACCTCACCCTTGCGCACGGTGACGGTCTGGCCGTAGCCCTCGGATATCTCGACTTCGCAATCGCTCGCACCCTGCGCGCGCGCCAGTGCGAGCCCATTGCGCGCGATCTCGCGAAAATTGTCACTGCTGTAGCTGAAACGGGTGTTTGCCATGGCGATACGGAGGGAGATTCCAGAGTAAGAAACGGCGAAAAGCCGTTATCATAACAGCATGAACAAAGCGAACTCAGCCAGACCCGGCAAGGCGGTGGATGAAAGCGAAGACGAGGATTACGACGGTCCGAGCAAAAGCCAGGTCAAGCGCGACATGCTGGCCCTGCAGGCGCTTGGCACCGAAATCGTCGAATTGACCGATGCCAAGTTCGCCAGCATCGCGCCAATCCTGCCAGAAAAACTGCTCATCGCCACCACCGATGCACGCAGCATCCGCGCCCACGGCGGCCGCAAGCGCCAGTTGCAATACATCGGCCGCCTGATGCGCGAAGTCGACCCCGAGCCGATACGCGATGCACTCGCCCTTTGGAAGCGCCATTCGCGCGAGCAGGCGGTTGAATTGCACCAACTCGAGAACTGGCGTGCGCGCCTGATCGCCGAGGAGGGCGCGCTGGCCGAATATGTTGCCCAACACCCGGGCACCGACACGCAGCGGCTGCGCGCGCTCATTCGCAACACGCGCGAGGAACAGGCGCGCGGCAAACCGCCCAAGTCCTACCGCGATCTGTTTCGCATGCTGCGCGACGCAAAACTCGCCGCCGACGGCCTGCACAACGACAGCGACCCCGAAACACCAACTGCAACCGGGCAGGACGATGAGCGCGATGAACGATGAACTGGTGGTGGGCCTTGTCTCGATAAGCGACCGCGCCTCGGGCGGGGTCTACAAGGACGAGGGCATTCCGGCGCTGGAAGAATGGTTCGGCCGGGCGCTCACATCGCCCTGGCGCACCGAAAAACGGCTCATTCCAGATGAGCAGCCGCTGATCGAATCAACGCTGGCCGAACTCGTTGACGAGCTCGGCTGCCATCTCGTCCTGACCACAGGTGGCACCGGGCCGGCGCTACGCGATGTCACGCCCGAAGCGACACTTGCCGTGGCCGACCGCCTGATGCCCGGTTTTGGCGAACAGATGCGCCAGATCAGCCTGAAATTTGTGCCCACCGCAATCTTGTCGCGCCAGGTGGCGGTAGTGCGCAAACGCGCGCTCATCATCAACCTGCCGGGCCAGCCAAAATCGATACGCGAGACGCTGGAAGGCCTCAAAGACGCCGATGGAAATGCTCTGCTGCCAGGCATTTTCGCCGCGGTGCCCTATTGCATCGACCTCATCGGCGGCCCCTACATCGAAACCAATGAACAGGTGATCAAGGCTTTCCGGCCAAAGTCGGCCCTGCGGTCGGCAACCGGGTCCACTACGGGGGCCGCCACGGTGGCCACCACAGTGGCCACCACGGCCGCCGCAAAACCTCCGGCCCCCTAGCGCCGATGCTGTTATTGCTCAAACTGATACTGTCGCCCTCGTTGGTGGCGATGGTGACGCTCGCCGGCCGCCGCTGGGGGACGCATATCAGCGGCATGCTGGTAAGCCTGCCGGTATCGGCCGGGCCGGTCTTGTTGTTTTTTGCGTTTGAACAGGGTAGCGGCTTTGCCGCGCACGCCGCGGTCGGGGCACTGGCCGGTCTGGTGGCCACGGCGGCCTATTTTCTCGTCTACGCCTGGGCCGCCATGCGCTATGGCTGGATGGTGTCGCTGCTGCTGGGCACGCTAAGCTACGCCGCCTGCACCGCTTTGTTGCTCGCCGTGCCCCTTGGTGCCGAAGTGGCCTTGCTGCTTGCTCTGGCGAGTTTCGCCCTGGTGCAACGGCTGCTCCCGCGCAGTCAGGGCACGGTCGCCATCGCGGCGGGCGTTTCGCGTCTTGACCTGCCGCTGCGCATGCTCGCTGCGGTATGCATCACCCTCGTACTGACCACCCTCGCGCAGTGGCTGGGGCCGCAACTGTCGGGTCTGCTGACGCCCTTCCCGGTCGCCACCTCGGTCATCGCCTCATTCACGCTGGCGCAGCAGGGCAGGGTCGGCGCCCTTGCCTTCATCCGCGCGCTGAACGGCACGATGTACGGCTTTTGTATTTTTTGCTACGTTCTCGCCCTGACCCTGGAGCCGCCACAGCCGCAGACCATCGCGACGGCCTTTGCGCTGGCGATCGGCTTGCAACTTGCGCTGGGCACCCTGCTACATTTCGGCGCAAACCACATCGCGTCGATGAAATCAGCACGAACCAAACGGAGCCACACGGCATGAGCACCTCCCGCCTCGAAACCATCGAAATTGAAACCGCGCCCTCGCCCAGCGCGAGCATCATCTGGCTGCACGGCCTTGGTGCCGACGGCAATGACTTCGCCCCTATCGTGCCCGAGATCGATCTGGGGGGCATCGCCGTGCGCTACGTGTTCCCGAATGCCCCGACCATGCCGGTGACCGTCAACAACGGCTATGTGATGCGCGCCTGGTACGACATCGCCGACGCGGCAATCCGGCGCGAAGACGAAGCGGGGGTGCGCGCATCGCAAACCGCCATTGAAACCTTGATGAGCCGGGAAAAGACCCGCGGCATAGCGGCGAGGCGCATTGTTCTGGCGGGTTTTTCCCAGGGCGGGGCGATCGCCCTCTTTGCCGGCTTGCGCCACGCCGAGCGCATCGCCGGCATCATGGCACTGTCGACCTACGTGCCGCTGGCCGACAAACTCGCCGCCGAAGCACAGCCCATAAACCGCGACCTGCCGGTGTTCATGGCGCACGGCAGTGATGACACCGTGATCCCGATCACCCGCGCCGCGCAATCGCGCGCATTACTGGAACAACAGGGCTATGCGCTCGAGTGGCACCAATACCGCATGCCGCATTCAGTTTGCCCCGCGGAACTGGGGGACATCCAGGCCTGGCTGAGGAAGGTCTTGGCCTGAAAGCAGTGAAAAATGAAGGAGTGAAGGAGTGACAAAACCCTGAGTCACCGCCCGTTCACTCATTCACTCATTCAGGCCTTCACCCGCCCTACTCCGTATCGCGGATCATCTGGCGGAAACGCACCAACTCGTAGTCCTCGCCCCTCTCGACAACACCTATGGGCATCAGCACCAGGCTGAGACCATCCGTGTCGATTTCGAGGTTCTGCCCCGGCACCCAGGCGCCAGAGCGCAACAGCACCATCGCCTCGCCGCTGGAGGCATGCGACAAGGGGGCAAGCAGGAGACCCAATTCGCTGGCTTCGTTGCCACCCGGCTGGCCGCTTGGCATGCGCAGGAGCACAATCGAGGCCGACTTGGCGATGGTCTGTATGCCCACCGAAGCCTGCTGCGGCTTATCCCGACTCAAACGGCGCAGCACGCCAACCACCCAATTTTTGCCACCTTCGGGCTGCAAGCCAAGCAGGCAACCGATTTTCAGCCAGTCGCCCTTGATCTGCGGAATCATCGCGCCAAACCCGCCGGCGCTGACGTTTTGCACAATCCAGCTCTCCTCCGCAGCCTCGTCGAAATCAAGCGTGCCTGCAGGCTCCAGCGCCCCCATCAAGCCGTCAAACCCATGGGTGACGACAAGCCGCGATTTGACCTGATGGCGCGGCGCCTTACGCTCGGGCGGCGATCTCGACCAGTAGATCGCAATATGCTCGAGCACATCGAGTACGGTCGATGGCTCGTAGGCGCCGCCGAGATTGACAGCAGAGGGCACGGCACCGGTCGATTTGATGATCTGCTGGACTTTTTCAATATCAGCCAGGCCGCTACCTGCGGAAAAATAGCGCAACATTGGCAGCGGCTGCGGCGGCTTGATCAGGCGCAGCGGCGCAACGCTGCCGGCCAGATCGACCCAATAGGCGCAGCCCTCGGTTTTCTCCAGCAGCACAAAACCTGGCGCGTAATGCGCCACCAGACGCTCCATCAACTCCGTCTCAAGCGGCAACAGGCTGTCTGGCGAAGAGGCGCTGAACATGACCGCCTTGAGAAATTCGATCTCCGCTGAAGACTCACCCGGCACGCCCGGATACACCTGCACCTTTGCCTTGGCAAACTTACGCGACTCGGCCAACGAGTAGATCTTGTAGAGGATGCCCCACAGCAAGGGATCCATCGGGCCGTAGCGGAACGACTGCCACTTGAGCTGCGCCGCGAGGGCGCGCATGGCGCGCACCGCCAACAAGGGCATCGTGTTCTTCAGCGCGTCACCGCCCTTGGCACCGGTGGCATACAGATCGATACAAGTGGCCAGCGACATCGCCGCCTGCCGCCAGTAAGCAAACAGCACGAGCCACAGACGGTTTTCCTGGAACTTGGAAGGGCGGATCGCGCCAAGGTAGTCGCGCGACAGCTTGCGCGCGTGCACCTGCGCCGACTCATCCAGTAGCAGCAGCAGTTGCGCCCGGTGTTCGGGCTTGAACCCCTCTGCGGCTCCCACAGATTCGAGCCAGCTTGTCAGCTCCTCGATGGCCTTGAAGGCGTCATTGACCGGCACTTCCCCAAGGATGCGTTTCGCCTCCTTGAGATCGGCCATCGGATGATCGGGCTTACTTCTCCGGAACAGCTGCAGCATTGGATTCCCTCCCGAAGTCCGATGCGAAATACAATTCAGTGGCTAACGACATTCAATGGCGCTGACGCTGACACTGACGCTAAGCACAAGCAAGCCATCCACAACGCAGGGCCCGACTCGCCCCAGCTGAACCCTCGAACGGCCTGGACGCGCCTTGGCCGCCCCCTGGACGCCCTACGCCGCACGGAGCCCGTTTGCACTGCAAGCACAGAGCATAGAACGCAGAACAAAAACCGTAAAGCAGGGTTGCCCCGCCACGCGCCGGTTTGTAAAACCATACGCGGGCGTAGAGATTGGTGCCGATGACCGGAATCGAACCAATCTCAGGGCGCTGTTAAGCCTCTGACGAATAACAATAATATCAACAGCGCTTTCAGAACACAAGCCGAG
>CAMDRY010000043.1 GCA_945906975.1 Bordetella parapertussis
GTTTTTCGTGACGCGCCAAAACGGCGGACCTTGACCTGGTCCGCCGTTTTTTTTCGCTCAGGATGCCAGAGCGGCGCGGCGCTTTGGCACCGCCTTTGGCCGGGCGGCTTTGTGCGAGGGGGCGGGGTGCGGTTTCATTCCGTCGATATAGTTATCGATCATCGGCGCCGCCGCCTTGGCCAGTCCGAGGTATTGGGGATCCAGCACCCAGTTCATGATCAGCCCGTCAACCAATGCATGCAAGCCCACCGCCGCGTAACGGGTGTTGACCGAGGGGGCAATCAGCCCCTTTTTGGCGGCGTTGCGAAAGCCCCGTTCAATCTGCGCAAGGCAATCGGTGCGGCACTCTATGTGCCGGTCGCGTAGTTGCCGCATCTCGTCCACGTACTCGCATTTGTGCGCGCTGATTTCAAATACGCGCTGGCATTGTTTGTCGCTGGTGACGCGCTTGAGCACATGCAGGGCGCAATCGCGCACGAACGCAAGCGGATCGTCATGGTCGGCAGAGCCGGCGCGGGCGGTCATTTGCTCCATTGGCAGGACGACCCTGTCCATCATCGCCTGGAACAGGTCTGCCTTGTTGCGAAAGTGCCAGTAGATGGCGCCGCGGGTCAGGCCCGCCGTCGCGGCAATGTCGGCAAGCGAGGAGCGTGACACCCCCTTCTCGCTGAACACCTGTTCCGCTGTGTCGAGAATGTGGTCTCGTGTTTCCATCGCCTCTTCTTTTGTGCGCCTTGCCATTTTTCCTTGATTTTTGAGTGAAAAACCGATATCGCGATGACCCTTAAACCTGCTGTGCATGCTTTACATACATACACGGATGTATGTATTATAGCATCGGTTTGACGCCACCCTGTCAAGCTCATCCCCACCGGCCCCGGCAACGATCAAGCCCGCGCCGCTCCAGAGCAAAGGAAATATCCGCGCCATGACTGCCCGCCAGAGCAATGCTGCAACGCCTTCTTCCGCCTCACGACGGTCCGGCCTGAACCTTCGCTTGGCGAACATGCTTGGCGTTGCCCTGTTGTTGGCCGCTTGCGGCCAGGGTGCCGATAAGAGCGCTGCGCAGCCGCAGGGCACGGCCATGCCCGTCACCGTGTTAAAGGCTTCTGTGCAAAACGTCCCGGTGCTGATCGAGTCGGTAGGACAGACCGAGGGCTCACGCGAAGTCGAAATTCGCGCCCGTGTATCGGGCATCGTGCAAAAACGCATGTATCAGGAAGGTGAGCTCGCCCGCGTCGGTGCGGTGCTGTTCCAGATCGAACGCGCGCCCTACGAAATTGCACTGGCCCAGTCAAAGGCCGTCCTCGATCAGGAAAAGGCCAAAAACGAACAGTCGCGGCGCGAATCAGGACGGCTCAAACAACTGGCCGCCGAAAAAGCCATCAGTCAGAAGGAATACGATGACGCCACCTCGACGCTGAAACAATCCGATGCGACCCTGGCCGCAGCCGAGGCCAAGTTGCGTGAGGCGGAACTCAATCTGTCGTACACCGCAGTCAGTGCGCCTATCGCCGGCGTAACGGGACGCGCCCAACGCTCTGAGGGTAGCCTGGTGACGGCCGGCACGGACAGCGCCCTGCTCACGACCGTAGTGCAAACCAATCCGATCTGGGTGCGTTTTTCATTCGCCGAGAGCGAATACGCGCAGTTGCGCAAATTGGCGAAAAAGGCCGAGGTGCGGCTGGTGCAAGCGGATGGCAAAGTGATCGCCGGCAAGGGTCGCCTCAATTTCACCGCCTCGACAGTCGATGCCAGGCTGGGCACGGTGCAAATGCGCGCCGAATTCGCCAATCCTGAGCTCGCGCTGCTTCCGGGCCAGTTTGTACGAGCCCAGGTGGTGGCCGGTGAGGAACAGGCGGTGCTGGTGCCGCAGTCGGCGGTCATGCAGTCCGATCAGGGGCGGTTTGTCTGGACCGTCGCCGATGGCAAGGCGGTGCCAAGGCCGGTCGAGGCGGCAAGCTGGCTGGGCAAGGACTGGGTGATCCGTAAAGGGCTCGCCGCAGGCGACAGCGTGATCATCGACAATTTGCTCAAACTGCGCCCTGGTGCGCCGGTTACCCCGAACGCGCCCGGTGAACTCGCACCGGCTGGCCCCGCGGGTGCGCCCAAGGCCGATGCGGCCAAGAGTGTGCCGGGTGATGCGGGCAAGTCCGTCGATCCCGCCGCTAAAAAAGCCGGCTGAGCGGGGCGACCATGTCCAGATTCTTTATTGAGCGGCCTATTTTCGCCAGCGTCATCGCGATCATCATCGTCATCGCGGGCCTGGTAGCGGCAAAAATGCTGCCTATCGCGCAGTACCCGGAAATCGCCCCGCCTACCGTGACGATTACCACCACCTATACCGGCGCGAGCGCCGAAACCCTGGCCAAATCGGTGGCGGCACCGATAGAAGAGCAATTGTCCGGCGTTGAGCGCCTGTTGTACTTCAGTTCGACCTCGGCCTCGACCGGCGTACTGACCATTACCGCCACCTTCGAGGTCGGTACCAACATCGATCAGGCGACGTTCAATGTCAATAACCGCGTGCAGATCGCATTGCCGCGACTGCCTGACGAAGTGCGCCGCAACGGCGTCATTGTACAAAAGCGTTCAAACGACATCCTGCTGGTGGCCGCACTCAACTCGCCTGACCGCAGCCGCGATACGCTGTTTCTGTCCAACTACGGCAGCTTGAACCTTGTCGATGACCTTAAGCGCCTCCCCGGCGTGGGCGATGTTTCTGTATTCGGCGCGCGCGACTATTCCATGCGCGTATGGCTCAAGCCCGACCGCATGGCGCAGCTCGGACTTACGCCGACGGACGTGGCGGCTGCGATTCGCGCCCAAAATGCCCAGTACGCAGCCGGGAAGGTCGGCGCCGAACCGGCGCTGGAGGGGCAGATGCTCGTCTATACCGTGACGGCGCGCGGCCGGCTCGTCGATCCAGCGGAGTTTGGTGACATTCTGGTGCGTGGCGGCGGATCCTCGGGAAACATCAAGCTCAAGGACATCGCGCGGCTTGAACTGGGTGCGCAGAATTACGACTCAGTCAACAGCCTGAACGGTAGTCCCGCCATAGGCTTGGCGGTATTTCTGCAGTCCGGCGCCAATGCACTGGCCGTGGCCAATGCCGTGCGCACCCGCATGGTCGAGGCGAAAAAGACCTTCCCTAAGGGAGTCGACTACCTGATCCCGTTCGATACCACGCGTTTTGTCCAGTCCTCTATCGAGGAGGTCGTAAAAACCATATTTGAAGCCGCGCTGCTGGTGGTTTTGGTGGTCTACCTGTTCCTGCAAACCTGGCGTGCCACGCTCATTCCGATGATCGCCGTGCCGGTATCGCTCATCGGCACTTTCGCCGGCCTGTGGTTGTTTGGATTTTCAATCAACACGCTGACCCTGTTCGCGATGGTCTTGTCCATAGGCATTGTCGTTGACGACGCCATCGTAGTGCTGGAGAACGTTGAGCGCCTGATGCGCGAGCAGGGCATGGAAGCCAAGCAAGCCGCAATCGAGGCGATGCGCGAAGTATCGGGCGCCATCGTGGCGATTGTGCTGGTGCTGTGTGCGGTGTTCGTCCCGGTCGCTTTCCTCGGCGGTATTGCCGGGCAGCTATATAAGCAGTTCGCCGTGACCGTCGCTATTTCGGTGGTGATCTCGGGTTTTACCGCGTTGACGCTGACCCCCGCCTTGTGCGCCATCCTGTTGCGCAAGGGCGACCACGGTTCGCGCCTGTTCAAGCCGTTTAACGACGGCTTCGCGCGCTTCACCGCGGGCTTCCTTGGCGGTGTGAATTTTGCGCTGCGCCGCCGCTTGGTGTCGTTGCTGATCTTCATCGGCGTACTGGCACTGGCCGCATGGATGTTCATGCGCATCCCCGGCAGCTTCGTGCCGTCCGAGGATCAGGGTTATGTATTCAGCGCGATCACGCTGCCGGACGGTGCGACCTTGCAACGAACCGGCATAGCCGGCGAGCAACTGCGCAAAATGGTCACCACCAATCCGGCGATAGAGAACATGTTCGTGATCAGCGGTTTTGATCTTATCGGCGGCGGTAACAAAACCAACGCGGCGACGATGTTTGTCCCACTCAAGCCCTGGAATGATCGCGAAGCGACGGCGCAGCAGGTGGTCGGCGACATTTCCAAGAAGGCTGCCACGCTGCGTGAGGGCATTGCCTTCGCCTTCAACCCGCCGGCAATACGCGGCCTTGGCTCGTCAGGCGGTTTTGAGGTCTACGTGCAGGGCCGGGGCGATGCCGATCCGAAAAAGCTCGCCGCAGTGACGCAGGAATTTGTCGGCGCGCTGCAAAAACATCCGGCCTTGCAGGGCATCAACACGTTTTTCCGTCCCTCGGTGCCACAGATTCTGGTCGAGGTCGACCGTGAAAAAACGCTTGCGCTTGGCGTGCCGATCAGCGACGTCTTTGACGCACTGCAAAGCACCATGGGTGCCCTGTATGTGAACGACTTTAATAAATTCGGCCGTACCTACCGTGTGCAGATCCAGGCTGATGCGGCGTATCGCGCCCAGCCCGAGGACTTGGGCAACGTGTATGTGCGTTCGGCGGTGAGCGGGCAGATGGTTCCGCTCAAGGCCATCATCCGTACCAGCAGTGTGGTCGGAGCGGAGCAATTGGACCGCTATAGCGGCTTTATCGCGGCCAAGATCGTCGGTAGCGGCAAACCTGGCATCAGTTCCGGCGACGCCATTCGCGCGGTGGAGGAGGTCGCCGCCAAGGCGCTGCCCGAAGGCTATGCGATTGCCTGGACCGGTCAGGCTTACCAGGAAAAGCGCACTGGCAGCGCCTCGGTGTTTGCCTTTGGTTTCGCGCTTGTCATGGTCTACCTGATTCTCGCCGCACTCTACGAACGCTGGCGCCTGCCAGCGGCGGTGTTGCTGGCCGTACCCTTCGCCATCGCCGGCGCACTGGGCTACGTATTTTTAAGAGGCATGGAAAACGATATCTACTTCCAGATCGGATTGGTGGTGCTGATCGGACTCGCAGCGAAGAACGCCATCCTCATTGTTGAGTTTGCGCAACAAGGCCTGCTCGCCGGCAAACCGGCGCTGGAGGCCGCGGTCGATGCCGCGAGGCTGCGTTTTCGTCCCATCGTGATGACCTCGCTCGCCTTCGTGCTGGGCGTCGTGCCGCTGGTGTTTGCCAGCGGCGCGGGCGCGGCAGCGCGCCGTTCCATGGGGACGGGTGTATTCGGCGGCATGCTGGCGGCCACATTCATAGCGACGATTTTTGTGCCCTTGTTCTTTACCCTGTTCGCGCGCCGCAATACGGCGGGTGTCACGCCCGCTGCCAAGCCCGAAGGGGAGGCATGATGCGCGTAGTGAAGCGTTCCGGTCGCACCGCCTGCGCGTCCGCCCTGGCCTTGCTGCTGGCCGCCTGTGCCGCTGTCGGGCCTGAGTACCAGCGCCCCGCACTTGACCTGCCCGCCACGTTCAGCAATACCGGCGCCGCCGGCACTATTGCGATACCGGCAAACTGGTGGACACTTTATGGCGACGCCACGCTGAACGGCCTGGTGGACGCTGCGCTGGCAAAAAATGCCGATATCCGGTTTGCCGTGGCCAAGCTTGACGAGGCTGAGGCGGCACTGCGTGAAGTGGATGCGACGCTATTGCCGCAGGTGGATCTGGGGGGCAACACCACGCGCACCCGCTCGAGCACGCTCAACGCACAGCCGATTTCGGCCAGCGTACCGGTGATACAAAAAAATCAGAAGCTCACCGCCTCGACCAACTTCGAACTCGATTTCTGGGGCCATTTGCGTCGCGCTGCCGAATCGGCGCGGGCGCAGCTGCTAAGCACGGGCTATGCGCGCGACGTGGTCGGCCTCACGCTGGCCGGATCGACGGCACAGGTCTATTTCAGTCTGCGGTCCATAGACGCGCAAATCATTGTCACGCGCGCGTCACTCGCCACGCGCGAAGAGTCGCGCAAGCTGGTGGGCAGTCGCGCGCGGGGCGGGCTCGCCTCCGACCTCGATGTCAATCAGGCCGAAGCGGCGCGCGCCGATGCCGCGGTGCAATTGCGCGACCTGTTGCGCCAGCGCCTCGCCTATGAACACCAGTTGGGCGCGCTCACCGGCAAGCTCGACCTGGCCTTGAGCGAGGGCGACCTGCGGCGCATGCCGCTGCCACCCTTGCCGCCAGCCGGCTTGCCCTCGACGCTGCTCGAGCGCCGGCCGGATGTGCGCCAGGCTGAGCAGAACCTCATCGCCGCCAACGCGCAGATTGGTGTCGCCAAATCGGCGCAACTGCCGACTTTTTCACTCACCGCCTCCTACGGCGGTTCCAGCGAGACGCTGGGTAACGTGTTGGCGGGCGGCGCGCGCATCTGGTCGCTTGGCCTCGGTGCGCTGATGCCTGTCATCGATTCGGGCAAATACGCGGCACGCACCGAACAGGCCGAGGCGCGCCAGCGCCAGTCACTGGCGAGTTACCAAAAGTCGGTGGAGACAGCCTTCCGCGATGTTGCCGACGCGCTCAGTAACGTGCAGCAAACCACCGAGGCTGAGCGCGACGTGCTGGCGCGTGTCGAGGCGGCGCGCAAGTCGCTGCACCTGGCAAAACTGCGCTATGCGGCGGGCTACTCGGGCTATCTTGAAGTGCTCGATACGCAGCGCACCGCCAACGATGCCGAACTGGCGCTGGTGCGTAACCGCCAGGCCGGCCTCAGCTATAGCGTCGACCTGATGAAATCCCTGGGCGGTGGCTGGGTGCCGGACGCCGCGACGGCGCGACGCTAAGCGTCTGAGTATCGGAGCGGTTGAGCGGCTGAGCGTTTGCCTGCCGGCGACAGGTGCATGCGCTGGAAAGCCCCGTCAGGCGGGCGTTTCCAGTCTATCTGCTTTATTGCCGTTCTATTTTTGCCTGTTCGACGACGCGCTTCCACTTGGCGATTTCGGTCGCGACGTGGATTTTCAGCTCATTGCTGCTGGTCGGCCGCACCTCGTTGCCCAGTTCTTCGAAGCGGTTTTTTATCTCCGGTAGCGCCAGCGCGCGGCGTGCCTCGGCGTTGAGCCGGTCGACGATATCTGCGGGCGTTCCCTTGGGTGCGGCAAGCCCGGTCCATGAGCGCACTTCGTAGCCGGGCACGGTTTCGGCGACGGTAGGCACGCCGGGTAGTGCGGGCCAGGGCGCGGGATTGGTGACTGCGAGTGCGCGTATCCTGCCACCCTTGATCTGCGCGGCGGTGAAGGTGACGGTGTCGATCATGATGTCGACATCGCCGCGCAGCAGGCCCTCTACCGGAGCGCCACCGCCACGATAGGGCACGTGCGTCAGCTCGACCCCCGCGCTCGAGGCCAGCAGTTCGCCCGCCAGGTGTTGGGTCGAGCCTATGCCGACTGAACTGTACTTGAGGGTGCCGGGTGCCTTTTTCGCCATGGCCAAAAAATCCGCCAGCGTTTTTGCCGGATGATCGGCGCGCACGGAAATCACGAAGGGAAAAAATGTCACCGCGGAGATCATGGCGAAATCGTTGACCGGGTCGAATGGCAGCGACTTGTAGAGGCCGCCCGACACGGCGTGTCCGCCGGTCAGCAGTACCAGCGTATAGCCATCAGCCGGCGACTTGGCCACGAATTCCGAGGCGATGTTGCCCCCGGCACCGGTCCGCCCCTCGACCACGATGGGCTGGCCCAGTCCCTGCGACATGCCTTGGGCGAGAATGCGCGCCGTGGTGTCGCCGTTGCCCCCGGCACCAAAACCCTGCACGAGCTTGATCGGCTTTGCCGGATAGACTTGCGCCGATGCGCTTGACGCCGCGACCAGTAGAAACAGGGCGAACGCCGAGGTCGCTCCCCGGAGCCTGAGCCTGAGCGTTAGTGGGAATCGATCCATGTGTTCCTCCTTGTGCATTTTATTTTGTCCGGACGTCTCTTGCGCCGGGCAGGGATGTCGGTGTCAGGGCTTGCCGTTGAAATGTTTTTGCAGCCCCTGCCAGCATTGGAAATAATTCTGCTGCAATTCGGGTGCTTCGATGGCGTGGCGTGTGGGGCGCAGGATATAGCGCGTCTCGAACATGAAGGCCATGGTGTCTTTCACTTTGTGCGGTTCCAGTTGTGCATTCGATGCGCGTTCAAAGGTTTCAGCATCCGGGCCGTGTGCCACCCAGGCGTTGTGCAGGCTCGCGCCGCCGGGCACGAAACCTTCCGCCTTGGCGTCGTAGACGCCGTGGATCAGGCCCATGAACTCGCTCATGACGTTGCGGTGGTACCAGGGGGGGCGGAAGGTATTCTCGCCGACCAGCCAGCGCGGTGGGAAGATGACGAAATCGGCGTTGGCGGTTCCGGCGGTGTCGGATGGCGACGTCAATACGGTGTAAATGGACGGGTCTGGATGGTCGAAGCTGGTCGAGCCTATGACCATGAAGTTGGCGAGGTCGTATTTGCATGGTGTGAGGTTGCCGTGCCAGGCAACCACGTCGATGGGCGAATGCGCCATCGTCGCCGACCACAGATTGCCGGCGAATCGGGTGACCAGTTCGTGCGGCGTGTCACGCTCTTCGTAGGCGGCGACCGGAGTGAGGAAGTCGCGTGCATTGGCCAGGCCGTTGGAGCCGATCGGCCCGAGTTCGGGCAGACGGAAGGCCGCGCCGAAATTTTCGCAAATATAGCCGCGCGACGGGCCGTCAGGCAGCTCGGCGCGAAACCGCATGCCGCGCGGGATGAGTGCGATCTCCCCCGGCGCTGTTTCCAGCACACCCAGTTCGGTAACGAGCCGGAGCCGTCCCTGTTGCGGCAGGATCAGCATTTCGCCGTCGGCGTTGCAGAACGCGCGCTCGGTCATTGACCGGTTGGCGGCGTAAATATGCGCGGCCATGCCGGTCTGTGTGGCCGCATCACCGTTGCCCGCCATCGTCACCATGCCCTCGACAAAGTCCGTGGGTAGGACTGGAATGGGTAGCGGGTTCCAGCGCAACTGCGTCGGCGGTGGTGCCATTTCATCGAAGGGCGCGCCGCGAAGCAGGTGCTTGTCTATGCGCACGAAGGGCTTGTGCATTGCCGAGGGACGGATGCGGTAAACCCAGGTTCGGCGGTTTTCGGCACGCGGCGCGGTAAACGCGGATCCGGATAAAAGCTCGGCATAGAGGCCGTAGGGCGCCTTTTGCGGACTGTTGCGCCCGAGCGGAAGTGCCCCGGGCAAGGCCTCGGAGGAAAAATTATTGCCAAACCCGGTTTGGTATTTGAGCGTTGTTGTCATGGCAGCGGGGCAGCTTGCATTTAGGGGGGCTGGAGGTGGCTTAGGTTTGGAGTGCTTGGGGTGCTGGGGTGCTTGGGGTGCTAGGCGTGCTGGAGAATAGCGAATGGCAGGAGGGCTATCTCACTAATGCTGCGGTGCAGGGATCATTCTTCGATTCATTATAAATACAATGGCAGGCACCATCCAGTCACCGGCGATGTTGTGGCTGATACGGGGCTTGCGGCGCGTGGCCCCGAGATTGCCGCTGAGGCGGGGGCGGTCACAGCGCCCATGCTGGTGCTGGTTGGGCAGCATGACGGCTAAGCGAGGCGAGGCGTTTGTCCGGGCGAGCTTTCCCACGCTCTACCCCCATGCGCAAATAGAGGTTCTCCCCAACTGCGGCCATTGTCCGATGCGGGAGACGCCGGCATGGTCGGTGACCGGGATGGAAGCCTTCCTGTCGCAAGTCCCCCCGGACTGATCACGGACGCGCCAAGACATATCACCTTGATTTGATCCTAGTCAAAGCGTCCCGGTCGCTTGCTGCCAAGCTGTAGCCATGTAAAAAACGTTTCTGCGATCCTGCGGGGGCTGTCCAGGCAATCAGCAATTAGCAATCAGCAATCAGTAAAGGAGAAAGCGATGAGTTACAAAAGCGTGCTGGTACATCTTGATGACGACCGCCACTGCGAAGGCCGGGTTGGTCTTGCGTCGCGGTTTGCCTTGAACTTTGACGCCCATCTTGCGGGTCTGTATGTGATGAGCCAACCCGAATTGCCGCGTTACGCCAGAACGCGTATGGGGGCGGATCTTTTTCATGACAGAGTCGTGGAAATCCAGCGCGAACAGATTGGCGCCATGACCGCCCGCTTTCACGATGTCACGACCAAGGCCGGCATGTCCGGCGCGGAGATGCGCGTATCGGGCAAAGATCCGGTTGACGCGATGACGATGCATGCACGGTATGCCGATCTGCTGATCATGGGGCAGTCCGACCCCGAAGATGAGCAGTCGATGATGACTCCGGACTTTGTCGATCGCGTCTTGTTATCGGTAGGCCGGCCGGTGTTGGTCATGCCTTATGCGGGCACCTTCCCGACCATAGGTAAACAAGTGCTGCTGGCCTGGAACGCCAGTCGTGAGGCGGCGCGCGCGGTTGCCGATGCCCTGCCCTTACTCAAGCGCGCCGACAAGGTCACCGTCTTCGCCGTCAATCCCGGACGCACCGGCGATCACGGTAAGGAGCCGGGCGCCGACATTTCCCTCTTTCTTGCGCGCCACGGCGTAAAGGCCGAGGCTGCCAGCAGTGAGTCTGGTGGCATGGAGGTGGGGCCGTGGCTTTTGTCACGGGCCGCAGACCTGGGCACCGACCTGATCGTGATGGGCGGATACGGTCACTCCCGCATCCGCGAACTGGCTCTTGGCGGCGTGACGCGCACCATGCTCCATCACATGACCGTGCCGGTGTTGATGTCGCATTAGACGCGCGACATATAAAAAAGGTAACTATTCAGGTCAGTGTTGCGGTTGTAAACAGAATGATAAAGGGTGATGCTTCATGGCAGGCATGAATTGCCTGAGCTGTCCAGACTGAGCGTTGCGCAGAAAGACGAGCTGATCGTCGCGCAGTTTGAGCAGTTGAAGCAGCTGGAGCGGTTGAGGGTAATGGTGCATGCGTTGAGCGCACGTGTGCGCGAGCTGGAAGCACAGTTGCGTCAGGACAGCCACAATTTTGCTGAAATCCGAACTGTTGAGCTTTGAGGAAATCACGCGCATGACGCGCCTTCTCATCGCACACCGCTTCGAGAAAATCCGCATCACCGGCGGCGAGCCCCTGCTGCGCAAAAACCTCGTGGTCTTGATCGGGATGCTGGCCGCCCTCAAGACGCCTGCCGGTAAACCACTGTATCTGACCCCCACCACCAACGCCTCGCTGCTGGCCAGGAAAGCCCAGGCGTTCAAGGCCGCGGGTCTGCGGCGCGTCAGCGTCTCGCTCGATTCGCTCGATGAAACTGTATTCCGCGCCATGAACGATGTCGATTTTCCAGTGGCCGATGTGTTGCAGGGCATCGACGCCGCGCACGACGCGGGCTTTGCGCCCATCAAGATCAACGTGGTGGTCAAGAAAGGCGTCAACGGGCAGGACATCGTTGCGATGGCGCGGCGCTGCAAGGGCAGCGGCCACATCGTTCGCTTCATCGAATTCATGGGTGTGCGCTCCGCCAACGGCTGGCGCATGAACGATGTCGTGCCCTCGGCCGAGATCGTACGCATGATCAGCATCCGAGATGCCGCTCATCGAAGCCGAACCCAACTACACCGGTGAAGTCGCCGGGCGCGGAGGTCGATGCGGATGGCAGCGGCAAAATCGTGTGCCCGTCCACCAGCATCAGCCTGATCATCTTTCAGCCGATCCGGCGCCTTCTGGTGCTTTGGGCTCTTTCCGTCATTGCGTGACCAGGCAGCGCGCGCGGCGAGCCGATCGAGTACTTCGGCTGGGGCTATCTTCACAGTACCGCGGTCTTTAAGCTCTGCCTCTACAGCACGAGATCGTTGGCGTCGGCGGGTAGCCATATCGTCACCGCCGTGCCGGCGCCGAATTTACTGTCGATGTTTATTTCACCGCCGTGCAACAGGACGATCTCATGCACGATGCTCATGCCCAGACCGGTACCGGGAAACTTGCCGGAGGTGTCGGCACGGTAAAAGCGCTCGAAGATACGGCCGAGCTGTTTGGGGGTCATGCCGATGCCCTGGTCGGTGATGCGGATGCCAACCAGCGGCGTGCCGGGCACCGAATGAACAAATTCAATGCCTACCGGGCCGCCTGCGGGTGAATACTTGTACGCGTTGGCGAGCACGTTGATCAACACCTGGGTCAGCTTTTTGCGGTCGGCGCGCACCCACAGCGCCCCGGTGGGGGCCGGCTCTTCGGGCAACGGGCGGCCGGCCGGCGTCTTGAAGCTGGCGATAATCTCGTGCACAAGGCCTTCGACACTCACGCGTTCGAAGGTGAAATCCTTGCCGCCTTGCGCCTCTATGCGCGCGAGGTCGAGCAGCTCGTTGATGATCGATATCATCAGTTCAGACTGTTTGAAGACCGTCTCCAGAAAATCGCGCCGTTCCTCGTCGCTGAGCTCCTCCTTCAGCAACAGTTCGGTAAACCCGTAGATGCTCGCCATCGGCGTACGCAATTCATGCGCGGCGGTCGAGACGAACTCACTCTTCAGGCGTTCCACTTCGGTTTCTTGCGTCACGTCGCGCAGGTAGAGAATCTGCGAGACAGTTTTCGATTGCGATTCGCGCAGGGCGACTTCGAGCACGCGGCTGCCGGCGCCCGCTATCTCTATCCTCTGGCTGCGCGCGCTCACCGCAGGCGCCGCCGTGCCCCCCGCGCCGGCTGTCTCTTTCTGCATCGCGCGTAGCGCCACCGTGCCGGAGAAGTTTCCCTGCGGCAGGCAGATACCGGACAGTCGTTCAGAAAACGCAGCTTCATCAAGGCCGATCATCTTGCCAGGGTCCAGACCGGTCATTCTCGCAAACGCCGGGTTGACATACTTGACGCGGCGCGCGGAATCGAAAGAGACGAA
>CAMDRY010000044.1 GCA_945906975.1 Bordetella parapertussis
GTTTCGATTGTTCGCCACCGCAAGCGCCGGCCTGGCACTGCTGGTGACTTTATTCGCCGCGCCCCTTGCGTTCGCCCAGGACTTCCCGTCAAGGCCGCTGAAGATGATCGTACCCCAACCGCCGGGCGGCGGTTTCGACCTCACCGGCCGCGTCGTCGCGCAACGCCTGGCCGAGGTGCTGGGCCAGGCAGTGGTGGTCGAAAACCGCACCGGGGCCGGCACCCTCGTCGGCACCGAAGCCGCCGCCAAGGCCCAGGCCGACGGCTATACGCTGCTTGTCGGCGGGTTCAGCAACATCGCCGCCAACGTCGGCCTGTACAAGAAACTGCCCTACGACCCGCTGGTCGATTTCGTGCCCATCGGCATGGTGTCCAGCGTCGGCTACGTGCTGATTTCGCGCAAAGACCTGCCGCAAACCTCACTCAAGGAGATCATCGACCATGCACGCGCCAATCCGGGCAAACTGACATACGGCTCGGGCGGGGTGGGCACCGGCCAGCATATCGCCGGCGCGGTACTGGGCGGGCTGACCGGCACCAGCATGCTGCACATCCCGTATCGTGGCGCGCAACAGGCATACCAGGATCTGCTGTCGGGCCGGCTCGACATGATTTTCGACAATGCGTCCACCGCCAAAGCCTATGTCGATTCAGGACAGGTCAAGGCCTACGCCATCTCAACGGCAGCGCGCTGGTCCGGCCTGCCGCAATTGCCCACAGTCAACGAGACCGGCATTGCCAAAATGGAACTTGAAGCGTGGTTTGGCATATTCACCCACGCAGCCACGCCGCAACCCGTCCTCGATCGTCTGCGCAGCGCCATGACGCAGGTGATGAACACCCCCGAGGTGGCCAACGCCTTGGGGCGCACCGGCAACCGCATCCTCAAAATGCCGCCGGCCGAAGCCGAGGCTTTCGTCAAACGAGAGGTGTTGACCTGGTCGGCGGAAATTCGCAAGGCTGGTATTTCAGCCGAGTAGCGCGACGGGTTTAACTGTTGGCCTGTCGCTTCAACCAGCGCATTAACGCGCCAAGCAAGGGCAGCTTTTCATACAACTCCTCGGCTGCGTCCCAGTAGTCGCGATGCAGGCTGATCCGGCCGTCTGCGGCCAACTCGAGTTGGCTTAGGCCCCGGATGCGCTGCGTTCGCACGCTGTCAAACGACTTCATCCTGAATAAAAAATCCCAGGCGACAATGACCCCGCCGGGTCGCTCCCAGCGACCCGTGATGACAAAACACGGTTCATGCAGCTTGTCGAACATGTGCAGGAAGATGCGCGCTATTTGCGCGTGGCCGCACACGTCGTTGAACGGGTCCTTGAATCGCGCGTCCTCGGTGTAGTAGCGCGCAATCTCGCCCACCGATCCGCGCGTCAGCCCCTGGAACCAGGTTTCGATTTCTCCGATCGTGACACTCATCGCACCACCCCTTTAGCCACGTTTCCCATGGCCGTCCTCGACAGGGCCGCGTTGCTCACAGCCGCGTCCCCTTATGCACCAGCCAGAAATACCAGCGATACGGCAGCAGGCGCAATAATTTCACCAAGCGTGTGAAGCGCTTGGGAAAGTGTATTTCAAACTCGCCGCGCTCCAGGCCGGCGACTATTTCATGCGCCGCCTGCGTCGCCGGAATAAGCGCCGGCATGGCGAATTCGTTTTTTGCCGTCAGCGGCGTTGCGACAAATCCCGGGCAGATCAGGTGCACACCCAGGCCCTTGTGCGCGAGGTCCAGATAAAGGGTTTCGGCAAGGTTGATCAACGCCGCCTTGGTCGCGCCATAAATGAGACTGGTGGGCAGGCCGGCATAGCCGGCGACACTGGCCACCACCGCCACCGCGCCGCTTTTTTGGGCCAGCATGTCGGGCAGCGCGGCAGCGAGGCCGTTAAGCACGCCCTTGAGGTTGGTGTCGATGAGTGTTTTTGCCTTGGCGAGATCCAGCTCCCATGCCCGCATCGACTCATGCGTACCGGCGTTAAAGATCGCAAGATCAACGCCGCCCCACGCGGCGAGAATTTGCGCGTGCGCGGCGGCCAGTCCATCGGCGTCGGTAACGTCGGCCGGCAGCACCAGCGCATCGCCATGGCCCGCGACCAACGCATCAAGTGCGTCGCGGCTGCGCGAAGTAAGCGCCACGCGCGCGCCGCGCTCAAGCAGCAAGGTGGCGAGCGCCGCGCCGATGCCGCTGGAGGCGCCCACCAGCCAGACCCGGCGGCCCTTCCAGTCCTCAATGCGCCGATTCAGCGCCACGGCTTTTTCTTTTCACCATTTACCATTCACCATTCACCACCTTAGGCCTTGCGTTTGCGAAAGCTGATGGTGATATCACCAAAACGAATGCCAAACTTGTTGATGGTCGAGCGATTGAGTAGTGTTTCATCATCAAGCAGAAACATCCAGTCATCCACATCGACCTCGTAGCCGCCCTGCTCAGGCGGGAGTTTCAGCACATAGGCCCAGCGCAGGGTGTTGCCGGCCGCCTCACCGGCAGCCCTGCCGACAACGTCCCCGGCACTGCCGCTGTAACGATCGCCGGTCTTGACGATATGCCAGACGCGCCTCTCCTTTTTCCCGTCGGACCAGTCGAAGCTCTCGTCAAGCACGCCCTTGCTGTCGTCCCCCTTGCTGTCATCCCAACTGGCGACGATGACCACATGAAAGCGCCGCAACACCCGGCCCGAACGATCCTGCACCATGCCCCAACCATCGACCGTACCGTTGAAATAGCGCTTGAGGTCGAGTTGCGGCTTTTCATTGCGATACACCTCCACGCCGGGCGTGGCGCACCCTGACAACAGCAACAAGGCGGCAAGGCCGGCCAACATAGTTCGCATATCAGGCTCCGGGTTTTGACATTGACAGGACAGACCAGCGCCACAGCGCCGCCATGGCGAGCAGTTTGAGCGCGCAGGGAATGAGGCAATAGGCCATCGACAAGGCCGCGGCGCCGCCGGGCGTCCCCGGCACATAGCCCAGTGCGGCCAGCAAGGGCAGGGAAATGCCCGCCGCCAGCGCCAGATTCAGTTTGGTGACGAGATTCCACAGACCAAAATAGGCGCCTACGCCAGGCGCACCGTCATCACCGCCAGGGACATGCTCATCCATCGCATCGGCAAGCAACGAGGGCGGCAACGCCAGATCGGCACCCAGGGCCACACCGGACAGGACGCATACGATGGCAAAGGCAGGCACATCACCCGCGCCCAGGCCGTAAGCCCAGACAAAGGCGGCGACCGACAAGCCCATGCCGGCGAGCCAGGCGCGCTGTTTGCCGAAACGACGCGACACAAAAACCCACAGTGGCATGCCCAGCGCGCCGCTGATGAAATAGAGCGCGAGGAACCAGCCGCCTTGCTCGCCCAGTTGCAACACGTCAGCCATGAAAAACATCACCAGCGTGGCCGGAATAGCCGAGGCGATACCGTTGAGCACAAACACCACCAGCAATTTGCGAAACACCTTGTTCGACAACGGTCGCAGCAAAGCGCGGAACACGCCCTCTTGCGATGACTGTTGCGACGACCTTTGGCCGGGAAGAAACAAGGGCTCACTCGGTGAAAACAACAAGGTAAGCAGCGCACACACCAGCAGCAACAAAACAAACACCAGTGCAAAGCGCGAAAGTTGCTCGGCGCCGCCCGCACCAAGCAGCGCAGGCAAGGCCGCTGCGGTGACGACGCCAAGCAGCGTGAACGTCTCCCGGCTGGCGGTGATGCGCGTGCGCTCATTGCGCTCAGCCGAGAGCTGCGCACCCCAGGCCTGGTAACTGATGGAAGCCATGGAAAAACCCAGATAGACGACCACTAGACAGCCCAGCAGCCACCATCCCAGGGAGTGGGCAGAGAGCGCGGGCGGATTGAACAAGCCGAGCATACCGAGCGTCAGTAGCGGCAATGACATGGCAACAAAACGCTTGCGCCCCGGGGCGCGGTCGGACCAGTAACCCAGCAGTGGATCCTGCAAGGCATCGACCAGCCGGGCGAGCAGCAGGATCAAGCCGACGAGCGCAAGATTCAATCCGAGCTCATCGCCGTAAAATTTCGGCAGGTGTACATACAAGGGCAGGGCCGCCATGGCGAGGGGAAGGCCGAACAAGCCATAGGCGAACAAACGGCCTGTTGAAAGTGGCTTCATTAAACGCGCGGCGGAGCGCGTCACGCTTAATTCTCCCCGATCAACGCGCGGCGTAAAGCCGGCTCGGTCGTGCGCGCATCCAGCCAGATGGCGAAAAAGGCGCGCGCGAACGCCGGGTCGCCGACTTCGCCGCTTGGTGCGCCGTTGAAATAAAAATGTGCTCCCCTGTCGGGGACATGCACCGCCACAAGTTCGTCTCCTGGCTTGACATCGGGCAACACCCGGCGCATCTGCTCGCCCCATTCAAGGTATTTTTCCTCCGAGCCATAGCCGATGCGCCGCCACTGGTTGATGCTCTCTTCAGCCAGCTTGGCCCCTTTAATGGTGCGCGCATAGCGCAGTCCCAGTGCAAATGGCGCCGCGGCATCAAAGCGCGCCCCGCCTATCCATAATTTCGCCTCGTAAATGAGCAAACCGAAATAACGAAAATTGCCGCCACCTGCCTCGCGCGCACCCGGCAACAGCGTCTGCGCCACAGCAGGCAGGGTCACCGCAAACGCGCCCTGTGCGAACAACAGGGCACAGGTCAACAGGAGCAGGCGTGGGTGGCGTCGCATCCGCGTCGTTAAGTTGAGGCGGTCTTCGCCATTGCGGACTTCACCAGTTCAAATTGGTAAACATCCGTGGAGCCGCTGTCAAAGCCGGCTTCGCAATAGCAATAGTAGAACTCCCACATGCGGATAAAGCGCTCATCAAAACCCTGCTCGCGCACCGCCGGTAGAGCCGCCATGAACGCTGCGCGCCAGCGGCGAAGCGTTTCGGCGTAATCGCGGCCAAAGGCGTGGGCGCTTTCAACCTGCAGTCCTGCCGCGGCGGCCTCGGTGCGAAAGCGCGCCGGGGAGGGCAGCATGCCGCCGGGAAAAATATATTGCTGGATGAAATCGGTCCCTTTGCTGTACCGCTCGAACAGCGAAGCCGAAATGGTGATGGTCTGGACGAGGGCGCGGCCGCCCGGGCGCAGCGAGCTTGCGAGGGCACGAAAATAATCCGGCCAGTAGCGTTCGCCCACGGCCTCAAACATTTCAATCGACACCACATGGTCGAATTGCCCGTCCAGGTCGCGATAATCCTGAAGGCGCAGATCAGCCTTGTCGGCAAGGCCGGCGCGCGCCAGCCGGTCGGTGGCGTAGGCCAGTTGTTCGTGCGACAGCGTAAGGCCGGTGACATGGCAGCCAAAGTCTCGCGCCGCCATTTCCGCAAAGCCGCCCCAACCGCAACCGATTTCAAGAATGCGCGCCCCGGGTTTCGGCGCCAGGCGCTCGAGGATGCGACGATACTTGGCCAACTGTGCCTGTTGCAGGGTCACCACGGCGCCGCCGGCATTGGCGCCAATACCGGCAACGTGATCGGCGGAAAACAGTGCGCTCGAATAAGTCATCGAAGGGTCAAGCCACAGCTTGTAGAACGCATTGCCAAGGTCGTAGTGCGCGGCAATGTTGCGCCGGCTGCCGCTGCGTGTGTTGCTGTTGAACAGATGCTTGAGGCGGTAGAGCAGACCGCCCCAAAAACCGCCGTAGAGCGCCGCTTCAATGGCTTCGCGATTGCGCGTCAACAGCGTGAGCAGGACAGCCGGATCGGCACTGCTCCAGCTGCCGCGCAAATAAGCCTCGGCGAAGGCCGTGTCGCCGCCGGACATGGCATCGCCAAAAACGCGCCATTCATGCACCGCAAGCGTTGCGTGCGGCGCTCCGGCGCCGAACTCGAGGCTGCGCCCATCAGGCAGGGTCAGCGCAAGCGTTCCGTGCGCGATGCGCCGGAACAGGCCGAGCACGGTGCGCGTGGCGAAAGGCAGCAGGCCGAACTCGAAATCCTGCATGGAAACCGCTGCCGACCGTGCGCCCGGGGAGCGCCCCACGCCGCTGTGGGTGGGATCGGAAATCGTGGCGACGGTACGGTTCATCGGCTTACATCCTCGGCAGGGGGAACAGGCTTGGAGAAAAACGGCACGCGCTTGGCCCAAAGGCGCAGCGCCTGCCAATAGATGCGCAGGACCATCAGCAGCGTCATCCACGGATAGGTAACAAATGCACGCGCGAGCGTGGCGGTGCCAAGCGCCACGCCACGGCCGGAAATGCTGGTGTGCAGCAGGTCGCCGTCCTCGTCCGCGTAGTCGATGCGCGCAAGCACCGCGCCCGCGGCAACACCCGCGGCAACATCATGAAAGTGGAAGCGGTAATCACCCTTGACGGCGCAAAACGGCGAGACATGAAAAACCTTGCGTGTGACGAAACCCGCACCGGGCGGGATCACCCCGCCGCCGGCCGCCGAAAGCAGGTAGTGATGGCGTTCGCCAAAGGTATTGTTGACCTCGCACAATATGGCGCGCAATGCGCCGGCGCAGTCGTGGCAGAACCAGAAACTCACCGGACTGAAAACGTAACCGAGCACACGCGGAAAAGTCTGCAGCCAGACCTCGCCGTCTGCCTCTCCAATACCCTCACGCGCCAGCAGCGCGCGTATCCAGGCGAGCGGCGACGAACCGTCGCGCGCGCCATGATCGCGGAACATGAAACTGAACAGGTTCCAACGGTTGAGTCCGAACAAGGGGCCACGCAGGGACTCCGGATTGGATAGGGGCACGCGCAGGAAAAAAACCGGGTAAACGAAACGGTTTTCCGCCGGCCGAAGCCGCCTGTGCATCACTTGACCGAAAAAAAATTGCGCCCGCATGCTAGGCGGCACGGCCCAACGCGGCACTGGGCAGGTTGCGTTGCAGGCGGGATGCCGCCGACTCAGCGCGCGCTTGCCAGGGCGCGCGAACGTCCATGGCGTTGGCCACGGCGAGCGCGGACTTCAATCCGTCCTCATGAAAACCATAACCCGTCCATGCGCCGCAAAACCACAGGCCCGCGCGTCCCTGCAGCGCGGGGAGGGCGTATTGTGCTTCAATCGCCGCGGCATCGAACACCGGATGCTCGTAGTCGAAGACTGCGATGACGCTCGCCGGATCCGGCTCTCGCGGCGGGTTCAAGCTAAGGATCACCGGCCGACTGAAGGGCAAAGGCTGCAGTCGATTAAGCCAGTAGGAGACGCCAACCGGGTTCTGGTCGGTGCCCGCCCACGCAGCGAGGTAATTCCATGCCGCCCAGGCCGTGCGCGCGCGAGGCATCAAGGCGGTATCGGTGTGCAAAACGGCGCGATTGCGCTGGTAGCGCACCGCGGCCAGCACATCACGCACCTGCGGCAGCGGCTGCACCAGCATGCGCAAAGCCTGACCGCTGTGACAGGCCATGACCACCTCGTCAAATTGGCTGGCCCCCTTTTGGGTGACAACCTGCACGCCGTGGTCTGAGGCGCTGACCGAAAGCACCGCCTCGCCGGTGCGCACGACGCCTATGCCGGCCGCGAGTTTTTTGACATATTCGCGGCCGCCGCCCCTGACGGTGTACCACTGCGGCCGGTTGGTGATTTGCAGCAGTCCATGGTTTTGGCAAAAGCGCGCCAGCGTCGCCACCGGGTAAGACAGCATCGTTTTGGTCGGGCATGACCAGATCGCGCCGACCATGGGCAGCAGGTAGGCGTCGCGAAACAGCCGCCCATAAGCGCCCTGCCTCAGAAAATGTTCAACCGACTGTGCACCACTGCCGCCTGCTCCACGGGCCATTGCGCTTGCGGCCCGGTTAAATCGCAGGATGTCGCGCAACATGCCCCAGAACGCCGGGCGCAACAGGTTGCGCTTTTGCGCAAACAGCGCGCCCACGCTGGTGCCAGCCCATTCGAGTCCGGGGTTGGCGCTGTCGCCCAGGCTCACGGCGAAGGACATCTCAGATGGCGCAGTCTCTACGCCAAGAAATTTGAACAGCGCCACCAGATTCGGATAGGTTCTGTGGTTGAACACCAAAAAGCCGGTATCAACCGGGTAGGTCAAACCGTCGATGGTGACATCGACGGTATTGGTATGTCCGCCAAGGTAGTCGTTGGCCTCCAGCAGCACGACCTCGTGACGGCGCGACAGCAGCCAAGCCGTGGCAAGACCGGCGATACCGGCGCCGATAACGGCGATGCGCTTGCGCGGTTTTGCGGTGATAGTCATTGGATTAATACGCTGAGCAGGCTGTGCCCGGCGCGGCGCGCATCGCGCCGAAGCGAGACACGCGGCGCGAGGCGAAGGCTCAGCGCAGGCCGCGCTTGTCCTGGCGAATCATCGCGTAGGCCGAGTGGTTGTGAATGGACTCGAAGTTCTCCGACTCGATGCTGTATGCGGCTATGCGCACATCGCCGTTTAGCGCGATTGCAATGTCGCGCACCAGATCCTCGACAAATTTTGGATTGTCGTAGGCCCGTTCGGTGACGTATTTTTCATCCGGCCGCTTGAGCAGGCCGTAGACCTCGCATGAGGCCTCTTTTTCGGCGACGGCGACCAGCTCCTCGATGGCCATGGGCTGTTCCAGCAAGGCCTCAATGGTGATGTGCGATCGCTGGTTGTGCGCGCCGTAGGCGGAAATCTCCTTCGAGCATGGACAAAGACTGGTGACTGGCGCCTGCACCGTGAGTGTGGCCTCGTAATGCCCGGCCTGGTCGACCTCCGCGCGCATTTTCACCTCGTAATCGAGCAGGCTGGGCACGCCCGATACCGGCGCGAGTTTCTCGATGAAATAGGTGTAGCGCATCTCAATATAGCCGGCCCTCGCTTCGAGCCGTACCAGCATGGTTTGCATCAACACCTGCAAACCCGCCATGTCGAGCGCGGCGGCGTTGGCATGCAAGACCTCGAGAAAGCGTGACATGTGCGTGCCCTTGACGTGATGCGGCAGCCCGACATACATGTCGATCATAGCCACCGTGGCCTGTTCGCCGCCGTCGGCGCATTTGATGCGCAGCGGGAACTTCACAGACTTCACACCGACGCGGTTGATCGGCACGGCGCGACCATCCGGTTTGGCCTGGACGTCTGGGAGGGGTAATCTTTCTGGGGCATTCATGAAAATTTGGGTCCTTGGTAAAAAAATCGGTTGCGCCAGCCGTCCCGCTTCAGCGGGCGGCCAGCAGTCGTTCGATGCTCGCGACAAAGCGCGGGTCCTCGGGCTGGACGTCGTTCTCGTAGGACAGCACGTTCTCGCCGCGCCGGTCGATGAGGTATTTATGAAAATTCCACTGCGGGCGCCGGCCGGTTTTCTCGGCCAGTTGCGCGTAGAGGGGATTGGCATTTTTTGCGCTGACCCCGGTCTTGGAGAACATCGGAAAGCTCACGCCGTAATTGAGTTGGCAGAAATCGGCGATTTCCTTGTTGCTGCCCGGCTCCTGCCCGGCGAAGTCATTGGCAGGAAAGCCGAGCACCACCAGGCCCTTGTCCTTGTACCGCCGGTAGAGTTTTTCCAAGCCCTCGTATTGCGGTGTATTGCCGCAGCGGCTGGCGGTGTTCACCACCAGCACAACCTTGCCCTCGTACTTGCAAAGCGGCGTTGGCACCTCCTGCAGATCGGGCAGCGTGACCTTAAGCAGCGTGGGGCAGGCCGCATGGGCCCCTCCGGCCAGCAGCAGCAGCGCAGCAAGCAATAGTCCAGGCAATTTCATGGAAGTCCCCACAAACATTACGGCTTTGTACTAGTCAAATAAGATGTTATCTGCTAATCTAAGCCTTGATCGCCACCAAGTCAACAGTTTTGTCCTAGACAATAATGATAAATCGTGATGTCTAACCCAAGTCAGTCCTTACTCTCGTCCTTTTCCATCAGCGCCGTGGAGCAGGATACCGGCCTGTCCAAAGACACCTTGCGGATGTGGGAGAGGCGTTACCAGTTCCCGCAACCGGGCCGCGACAAGCATGGCGAGCGCGTCTATCCCGCCGCGCAGGTGGAAAAACTGCGCACAATCAAGCGCCTCATGGACAACGGCCACCGTCCGGGCAAGCTGGTCAGCCGGTCAATCGAGGAATTGCAGCAGTTTTATAACGGCCTTGCCGGCGGCCAGCCCCAGGATGGCCCCGCGCCAAGCCGCCTGCTGGCGCTGCTCGACCTGATCAAAAATCATCGCGTGTACGACTTGCGCCAGCAACTGTCGCAATGCCTGATGCGCCAGGGCCTGCATCAGTTCCTCACCGACACCGTGACGCCGCTCAATATGCTGGTCGGGGAAGCCTGGATGTCCGGCCAGATTGAGATTTTTGAAGAGCATTTGTATACGGAAACACTGCAAGGCCTTTTGCGCACCGCCATCAGCACCATGCCCGATTCGGGCCATGCGCCACTGATAATGCTGACCACGCTACCGACCGAGCAGCACAATCTGGGCCTGCTGATGGCCGAGGCGATGTTCGTCATGGAAGGCGCAACCTGCATTTCCCTCGGAACACAAACGCCGGTGCGCGACATCGCGCTTGCCGCGGCCGCGCACAAGGCCGACATCGTCGCCGTCTCGTTCAGCGCGGCTTTTCCCCCGGCGCAAGTGTGCGACGCTCTTGAAGCGCTGCGCGGCCGTTTGCCGCGCGAAATTGCAGTATGGGCAGGCGGCGGCAATGCCGGGCTCGGCCGCCGTGACATCCCCGGCGTGACCCTGTTACAAGGCCTCGACAGCGCGGCGCTGGCGATAACCCAATGGCGTGAAATCCATGTCACCGCCTGAGCGCCGCATGGGTCATACAAAATCCACGCTGCCGGCAAAAACAGGCAAGGCGTGCGCGCGACCCATGGCCTGGCGCAAGGCCCGGACCAAAAACCGGACTGAGGTAAAGTATTGCTCCGCGCGCTGCCGCGCCAATGCGAAACGCCCTCCCTTTGTCGGGCAAGGCGGGAAGCACCCGGTATGCGCAACTGTAACCAAGCCGTAACCTCACTGACGCAGTCCCGACCCAAACATTTCGTACATTCATTCCCATGATGATCTATCCGGAAATATTCAAGTCCATGGAACGTGTTCGCTGGCACACGGCCGAGGATGTGCCCTGGTCCGACTTCGATGCCACCATGCTCTCCGACGAGCAGGCACAGACGATCAAAATGAACGCCATCACCGAATGGGCGGCCCTGCCGGCGACGGAAATGTTCCTGCGCGACAACCAGCACGACAGCGATTTCTCGGCCTTCATGTCGGTATGGTTCTACGAAGAACAAAAGCATTCGCTGGTGTTGATCGAATACCTGAGCCGCTTCCGGCCCGAACTTGCGCCGACGGAAGCCGAGTTACATGCGGTGCGCTTCCAGTTCGACCCCGCTCCGCCCCTGGAAACGCTGATGCTGCATTTTTGCGGCGAAATCCGCCTCAACCACTGGTACCGCCGCGCGACCCAATGGCACACCGAGCCTGTCATACGCAAGATTTACGACCTGATCGCGCGTGATGAGGCGCGTCACGGCGGCGCCTATTTGCAATACATGCGCCGCGCCATTGAACGGCATGGCGATGAAGCACGCGCGGCGTTCGCCAAGGTCGGCATCCTGATGGCGAGCTCGGCGCGCTCAAACAGGCCTTTGCACCCGACCAACCTGCACGTCAATAAATCGCTATTTCCCAACGACACGGTGCAATCACGGCTGCCCGATCCGGACTGGCTCGAGTGCTGGCTCGACCGGCAGATCCGCTTTGACGCTAGCTGGGAGACGCGGGTCGTCGATGGCATCCTGCGCAATCTGGGCGTGCTGTTCGGTCAAAAATTCGAATCGGTGCGCGAACTCAACCGCTTTCGCAAAGAATTGACACAGAAAAAAATACCAGAACCCGCGCCCCCGGCGGCGCGCGGCATGGCCGAAACAGTCTGAGACCGAGCAGCCGCCTGCCGCAAGCCGCCGGCAGCCCTATAATCAGGTCGGTTCGGTTTATAGCGTACCGCCCTTAGCGCACCGCCGTTTTTTCCCGCATTCGTTCGTTCCCGCATTGTGATCCTTTTCCCGGAGGCCTCTTGGCACTTGGCTTTTACTACGGAGCCGGTTCGCCCTACACATGGCGCGTCTGGCTCGCACTTGAACACAAGCAGATTCCGCATGAGCTGAAGCTGATGTCCTTCAGCGACGGCGACTTGAAAAAACCGGAATTTCGCGCCATTAATCCGCGCGGCAAGGTGCCCTCAATCATCGACGACGGTTTCGTGCTCTATGAGTCGGCTGCCATAGTCGAATACCTGGAGCAGCAATACCCGGCTTCGGGCAAGCCCCTCTTTCCCGGCAATACACGCGATCAGGCCCTTGTCCGGCGTATGGTGTGCGAGGCCGACAACTATTACGCGCCGGCGATGAACAAGCTGGTTACCGGCGTGCTGTTCACGCAGGAGCACGATTGGGATGAGGGCCGCATCAGCGCAGCCCGCGACCTGTGCCTCGCCGAACTGGCGCGCAGCGCTGCCAACATGCGCGGCGACTTTCTCGCCGGTGCGCTTTCGGCGGCCGATTTCACGCTCTACCCGATGCTCGCCATCTGCCTGCGCTGCGAGGTGAAAAAGCCCGCTCTGGCGATGACATCGGCCTTGCCGGAAAAAATAAAGGCGTGGATGGCGCGCATGCAAGCCCTGCCCTACCATGCCAAAACGCGACCCGCGCACTGGCACTGATACACACACAGAAACTGACGGCAAAAAAACCAGCACCGTCACAAAAACAGGACAGCCCCTTCCATGAGCGATCTTG
>CAMDRY010000045.1 GCA_945906975.1 Bordetella parapertussis
TTCTCGAGCATATCAAGGTCGATCTGTTCCCCGACGAGGTGTATGTCTTCACGCCCAAGGGTCGGATACTGTCGCTGCCGCGCGACGCCACCCCGGTGGACTTCGCCTATACGGTGCACACCGACGTGGGCAATCGCTGCGTCGCCGTCAAGATCAACCATGAGCTGGTGCCGCTGCGCACGGTGCTCAAGAACGGTGATCGCGTCGAGATCATCACCGCCAGCCACGCCCACCCCAACCCGTCCTGGCTGACCTACGTCAAGACCGGCAAGGCGCGCTCGCAGATACGCCATTTTCTCAAGACCATGCAGTCGGGCGAGTCGGCGACGCTGGGCGAGCGCCTGCTCAACCAGGCGCTGCGCGCGCTGGGCAGTTCGCTCGCCGAGGTGACCGTGGAGCGCTGGGACAAGATGCTGCGCGACTCCAGTGCCAAATCGCGCAAGGAGGTGCTGGGGGATATCGGCCTGGGCAAGCGCCTGCCGGCGATTGTCGCGCGACGCCTGCTCGCGCTCTATGACCACCCGGCGGCTGAGGGTGCCAATGGTGCCAAGGGCGCCAAGGGCGCCAAGGGTGCCAAGGGTGCCAAGGGTGCGCATTCGATCACCATCCGCGGCACCGAGGGCATGGCGGTGCAGTTTGCCTCGTGCTGCAATCCGATTCCGGGCGACCCGATCATCGGCTTTATCAAAAAGGGCGAGGGTCTGGTCATCCACACCCATGATTGCAAGACTGCCATACGCTCGCGCAGCGACCCGGAAAAATGGATAGACGTCGACTGGGATCCGGAAACCGACAAGCTGTTTGACGTGAACGTGCGCACCACCGTGCTGGACAAGCGCGGCGTGCTGGCCAAGATTGCGGCGGCGATTGCCGATGCCGGCTGTAACATTGCCAATATTTCGGTTGAAGAGAGCAGCGACATGTACGCCACCAACCACTTCACGCTGCAGGTGTCGAGCCGCCAGCACCTCGCCCGCGTGATGCGCGCGCTGCGCTCGATTCCGGAGGTCGTGCGGATCGCCCGCGTCAAGGACTGACCGGCTGGAAAGCCGCGCCAGACAAGGATTTCCAGGCGATGCCTGCCCATTAAAACACCGAGACCGCACTGATGAAAGAACTCGTCCTCGCCTCAGGTAATGCCGGAAAAATCCGGGAATTCGAGGCCATGCTGGGGCCGCTTGGCTACACCGTGATTGCGCAGGGCGCGCTTGGCATCGCCGATGCGGAGGAGCCGCATGGCACCTTTGTCGAGAACGCCCTGGCCAAGGCGCGCCACGCCAGCCGCCTGTCGGGCAAGCCGGCGCTTGCCGACGACTCGGGCATTTGCGTGCGCGCGCTCGGCGGTGCACCCGGTGTGCATTCAGCGCGTTACGCCGGTGAAGCGCCATCGGGCGAGCCGACCGGGCGCGAGGCCAATGACGCGCGCAACAACCGCAAGCTTCTTGCCGCGCTCAGCGCTGTCGCGGATAAAAGCGCACATTATTTCGCTGTCATCGTGCTGTTGCGCCACGCCGATGATCCGGAGCCGCTGATCGCCGAAGGGCGCTGGCAGGGCTGCCTCGTTGATGCGCCGCGCGGCGAAAACGGCTTTGGTTACGACCCGTATTTCCTGCTGCCCGAGCTGGGCAAGACCGCCGCGGAGCTCGATGCCGCGAGCAAGAACGCTGTCAGTCATCGCGGTCGTGCATTGCAGCGCCTGCTCGCGCTGCTGCAAGAGGGCGGTTGATGTCCGCCCCTGGCGGCGGTGCGCAGGTTTCAGTGTTGCGCGATCTTAGCGGCGCCCGCCTCGAGAGCCTGCCGCCGCTCTCGCTGTATGTGCACATCCCCTGGTGCGTGCGCAAATGCCCCTACTGCGATTTCAATTCGCATGAGTCGAGGCAGGCCATTCCGGAAGAGGCCTATGTTGCGGCGCTGATAGCGGACCTCGAGGCCGCGCTGCCGCAGGTGTGGGGCCGGCGCGTGCACAGCATTTTTTTTGGCGGTGGAACGCCCAGCCTGTTTTTGGCGCGCTCGATCGATGCGCTGCTGGCGGCGTTTCGCGCGCGCCTGCCCCTTGCGCCCGATTGCGAGATCACCCTGGAGGCGAATCCGGGCACCTTCGAGTCGGATAAATTTCGCGATTACCGCGCGGCCGGCGTGAACCGCCTGTCCATCGGCATCCAGAGCTTCAATCCGCGCCACCTCAAGGCGCTGGGGCGTATTCACGATGACGCCGAGGCGCATCGCGCTGTCGAGATTGCGCACCGGCATTTTGACAATTTCAACCTCGACCTGATGTACGCGCTGCCGCAACAGACGCCAGAGGAGTGCATGAGTGACGTGGGCATGGCGGTAGCCTGCGGCACGCAGCACTTGTCGCTATACCACCTCACGCTCGAGCCCAACACGCCTTTTCACCGTACGCCGCCCTCTTTGCCAGACGATGACACGGCCGCGGCGATGCAGGAGGCGATCGAGGCGGCCCTGGCGGCGAGTGCTTACCGGCATTACGAAACATCGGCCTATGCCCGTGACGGACACGAGAGCCGCCATAACCTCAACTACTGGCGCTTTGGCGATTACCTGGGCATAGGCGCCGGCGCCCACTCCAAGCTGTCGTTCTCTGATCGCATCATCCGGCAGATGCGCTGGAAGCATCCGCGCAGTTATCTCGAGCAGGCGGCCAAGGGCGCCTTCGTGCAGGAAGAAAACGTCGTCGGCCGCGCCGACCGTGTGTTTGAATTCATGATGAACGCGCTGCGCCTGACCGGCGGTTTCGCCATTGACGATTTTGTCGTGCGCACCGGCTTGCCCCTTGCCGCCGCGGAGCGTGCGCTGGGTGCGGCCGAGGCGCGCGGCCTGATCCGGCGCGACGCCCTGCGCATTGCGCCAACCGAACTGGGGCGGCGCTTTCTCAATGATTTGCTGGGTCTGTTTTTACCGGAATCGGCATGAGCTTGCATATCAAATCTTGCAAGTAACGGCATTGCGAGGAGCGAAGCGACGAAGCAATCTTGTGGCATCGGATTGCCCCCCCAAGCGCGACGAGATTGCTTCGCTGCGCTCGCAATGACGCGAACGTATAGCTGTTCAGCGTTTGTGAAAAACGATATCCCAGACGCCGTGACCGAGTTTGAGGCCGCGGCTTTCGAACTTGGTTTGCGGTCTTGCGTCCGGTCGCGGCGCGAAGCCGTCGGCGGTGTTTTTCAGCGCCGGCTCCGCCGACAAGACGGCGAGAATGTGTTCGGCATATTCCTGCCAGTCGGTTGCGGCGTGGACGTAGCCGCCGGTCTTGAGGCGTGAGGCGAGCAGCGCGGCCAGCGGCCCCTGGATCAGGCGGCGCTTGTGATGGCGTTTTTTCGGCCACGGGTCGGGGAAGAAAATGTGCACCCCGTCGAGCGACTGCGGCGCGATCATTTTCTCCAGCACTTCCACGGCGTCGTACTGGATGATGCGCACATTGGTGAGGCCCAGCTCGCCGATCTGCTTGAGCAAGCTGCCGACGCCGGGGGTGTGCACCTCGATGCCCAGATAATCGTTCTGCGGGTGGGCCTGCGCTATGGCCGCGGTGGTCTCGCCCATGCCAAAGCCGATTTCGAGAATGTTCGAGGCGATGCGTCCAAACGCCCCGCCCAGATCGAGCGGCTCGGGCGCATACGGAATGCCGAACACCGGCAGCAGTGTTTCGTGCGCGCGCTGCTGCGCATTGGACAGCCGCCCCTGACGCAGCACGAAGCTGCGGATGCTGCGCCGCTCTTCAGTCATCGGGCCTTATGCGGTTTTGGGAGCGCTTGGTGCGCCGGGTGCGATCATGCCGCCGACCGGGGAGCTGGGCACGGCCGAATAGAGCTTTCTTGGCATGCGTCCGGCGAGAAAGGCTTCGCGTCCGGCCTCAACGGCTTTTTTCATCGCCCCGGCCATCAGCACCGGGTCTTGCGCCTTGGCCACCGCGGTGTTCATCAGCACGGCATCGCAACCGAGTTCCATCGCAATGGCCGCATCCGAGGCGGTGCCGACGCCGGCATCCACCACCACCGGCACCTTGGCCGCGTCTATGATCAACTGCAGGTTCCACGGGTTGAGTATGCCCATGCCAGAGCCGATCAGCGAGGCGAGGGGCATGATGGCGACGCAGCCAATGTCCTCGAGCTGCTTTGCAATGATCGGATCGTCGCTGGTGTAGACCATCACCTTGAAACCTTCGGCGACCAGTGTTTTGGCGGCGGCGATGGTCTCGATGACATTGGGGTAGAGGGTGTGCGGATCGCCCAGCACCTCGAGCTTGACCAGGTCGTGGCCGTCGAGCAGTTCGCGCGCCAGGCGCAGCGTGCGCACCGCATCCTCGGCGTTGTAACAGCCGGCGGTATTGGGCAGGTAGGTGTATCTGGAGGGCGGCAGCGCATCCAGGAGCGAGGGCTCGCCGGCGTTCTGGCCGATGTTGGTGCGGCGGATGGCAACGGTGACGATGTCCGCGCCGCTCGCTTCCACGGCGCGCCGCGTCTGGTCGAAATCCTTGTACTTGCCGGTGCCGATCAACAGGCGTGAGCGGTAGGTTTTTCCGGCCATGCTGAAGGTATGCATCAGCCTCCCCCGACCGCGACGACGATTTCAAGGTGATCGCCGTTGGCGAGGCGTGTGTCGGCGTAGCGGCTGCGCGGCACGATCTCGCCGTTGCGCTCAATGGCGACGCGTTTTCCGGCGAGGGCGAGTTCGTCGAGCAGCTCGGTCACGGCGAGGGCGCGCCCGAACTGCCTGTTGTCGCCGTTAATGGTCACTTCCAGCACGGTAAAGCCTCCGCATAAATGGGCCAACGGCCACTGCGGGCCGCTGTTGCTTCCAACGGGCTCAATTATAGCCGCACCGCATGCGCCGGGCGGGTGCGGCTGGCGGTCTTGCCCAAGGTGCCGACCTTTGAGGAACGCGGCGTGCGTGGCATGCTGGCTTTGGCCTGGTACGGCATCATGGCGCCGGCCGGAACGCCCAGGGCGATTGTCGAGCGATTGAACAAGGAAACCAATGCGGCCTTGCAGTCGCCTGGGTTGCGCAAGCAACTGATCGATTTTGGCGCCGAAATCGGCAGCCGCAGCGCCGAGGACTTTGCCGCCTTTGCGTTGGCCGAGATCAAGCACTACGAGAGCATCGTCGCCATTTCCGGCGCAAAAATGGCGCCCTGAGGCGCCAGTCTCAGGGGCTCACCCAGGGGGCCCCAAGCGCGGCGCTGCCCGCCAGCGGCGCGCGCTTTATTTCGCGCCGGAGGTGTCGCAGCCGCGCGCCTTGAGCACCTCGTCAACCCATTTGCGGTCGTAGGTTCCGGCGGCGATGTCGCGCATGGCCGCTTGTTCCGCCTTGTGCTGCGCCTCGGCGGCTGTGATGATGGACTCAGCGTTCTCTTGCGCGATCGCCAGCACGCCGTCGTGGTCGCCGGTGATCAGGTCGCCGGGCCGCACCACCATGCCGCCGACGGACACGACCACGTTGATTTCGCCGGGACCGTCTTTGTAGGGGCCGCGGTGGGTTACGCCGGCCGCGTAGACCGGGAAATCGCCGTCGGCGAGGATTTCCGCATCGCGGATGGCGCCGTCGATGATAAAGCCGGCGAGGCCGCGCTTTTGCGCCCAGCCTGACATGAGCTCGCCGATGATGGCCGTGTCGAGCGCGCCACCGGCGTCCACGACGATGACGTCACCGGGGGCTGCCATGTCGATGGCCTTGTGCACCATGAGGTTGTCGCCCGGGCGCGTTTTTACCGTGAATGCGGTGCCTATCATTTTCCCCGACTGGTGCATTGGTTGCAGCGCGGCGCCGTGTACGCGCGCCATGTTGTCGCTGACATTGGAAACAGGCAGCAGGCCCAGTCGTTGCAGCAGCCTTGGATCGGCGCGTTTGGGCGAGGGGAGAATGCGAAAACCGATGGCCATGGTATTTCCTTCCGGTGTCGTGCTTTGGGTGTTTGGGCGGGGCGGCGGGCGAAGGCGGGGGCCGAGGATAGCAAATATTGCGGTGTTTCCGGGCGGATCGGAGCAGTCAGTGATGGCGGATGGCGGACAAGTTGATTACCATGCGCGACGATATGAACTCCTTTCGCATGCGATGGTTGGAGCCGGGCAGGGCGCTAATCCGCTGGCATGGTATTGCCGCGGCCTGTGCGCTGTGCATGGTGCTCGTCCCTGCGGTGGCAAGCGCCCAGGCCGGCGCCGCGCCCGGGGCAGAGACGTTCCCCCTGCGGCCGGTGTGCGTGGTTGGTACCAACTCGCCAGGGGGCAGCCCGGATATCCTGATACGCACCATCGTTTCCAAGCTGGCGGAAGAATTGGGGAAGCCGGTGGTGGTGGCCACCACGCCTGAGCGTTACGGCGAAATCAACAAGGCCGATTACGCACGCTAGCGGCGCGCGGTGTAATCGGCCAAGCTCAAGATTGAGTGAGGTTGTGGCGCGTGCATCGCGCGCCTGCCCCGGATACGACGAAGGTCTTCGGGACGCGCAAATCGCGGTAAAATCCACCCTATCGCGGGTGTAGTTCAATGGCAGAACGGCAGCTTCCCAAGCTGCATACGAGGGTTCGATTCCCTTCACCCGCTCCACCGGCCATACTGTCATGCCAGCTAGTTTTGACGGAAAGCTCGTTGTTGCCATTTCCTCGCGGGCGTTGTTCGACCTCGAGGAGAGCAATCGCGTGTTCGAGCAGCAGGGTGTGGAAGCCTATTACCGCTATCAGCGTGTGCACGAGGACGAAATCCTCGGCCAGGGCATCGCCTTCGGATTGGTGAAAAAACTGCTGGCGCTCAATGCATTGGGCCCGGCGCGGCCGCGGGTCGAGGTCATCCTGCTGTCGCGCAACACCGCCGATACCGGCATGCGCATCATGAATTCCATCGAGCATTACAAGCTTGATATCGTGCGTGCCGCCTTCACCGGCGGCGAAAGCACACATCCGTATGTGCCGGCCTTTGACGCCAGCCTGTTTCTTTCCGCCAACCCGGATGACGTGCGCAAGGCGCTGGACGCAGGCCATGCGGCGGCGACCATTTTCCCGGCGCAGGCGAGCAGCACGCAGTCGCAGGTGGGTGAATTGCGCATTGCCTTTGACGGTGATGCGGTGCTGTTCTCGGATGAGGCGGAGCGGGTGTACAAGAAAAAAGGCCTAGACGCTTTTACCGCCAGCGAAGTCAGCGCCGCACATGATCCGCTCAGCGGCGGGCCGTTCAAGAATTTTCTGGCGGCGCTGCACCGCATCCAGTCGGAGTATCCGCTGGACCGCTCGCCGATCCGCACCGCGCTGGTCACCGCGCGCAGCGCGCCGGCGCACGAACGGGTGATCCGTACCCTGCGGGCCTGGGATATCCGTATCGATGAGGCTTTGTTTCTGGGCGGGCTCGACAAGGGCCCGTTCCTCAAGGCCTTTGGTGCCGATATATTTTTCGATGATCAGCGCGGCCATGTGGAGTCGGCGCGCCAGCATGTGGCCGCGGGGCATGTGCCCTTTGGCGTTGCCAACGAATAAGGGGGTGGGATGAAGTTAGTAAAATATGTACTCTTTGTCTTTGCCGGTCTGGCGGTGCTGGCCGGGGCACTGGTGGCGTTTGTTGCGGCAAGCTTTGATCCCAACAAACACAAGCCCGAGATCATCAAGCTGGTAAAGGAAAAGACCGGGCGCACGCTGGCCCTGGACGGGGACATCAGCCTGACTTTTTTCCCGCGTATAGGCGTGGCCGTCGGCAAGCTAAGCTTGTCGGAGCCGGGCGGCGTCAAGGTGTTTGCGCATGCCGACGAGGCGAAGGTGTCGCTCAAGCTGATGCCGCTGCTGTCACGTGAGCTTGAGGTTGGCCGCGTGCACCTATCCGGGCTCAAGCTTGATCTGGAACGGTTCAAGGACGGGCATAGCAACTTCGATGATCTGACCGGGGGCGATACCAAAGCCCGCGACAAGCCTGCGACGAAGGGCGACAAACCGTTCAAGATCGATGTCGAAGGTGTCAGCCTGCAGAACGCCAACATCGGCTGGCGGGACGATGCGGCCGGCACGCAGATCCGGCTCTCGGGCATGCAGTTGTCGACGACGCGCATCGCCAGCGGCGTGCCGGGCAAGCTGGAATTTTCGGCAGACGTGCAGGGCGTCAAGCCCAAGCTTGATGTTCAAGTCAAACTCGCGGCAGCTTATCGCGTTGATTTTGTTACCAGGGCGATGGCCTTGTCCGGACTGGATCTGAAAATCAGCGGTGACGCACCCGGAGCAGCCGGACTCAACGTCACGGTGAGGGGCGATGTGGAGTTTGATCCGGCGAAAACTCGCTTGAGCCTTGCGGACTTTGATCTGGCCGCCAGCACCCGCGATGGCATGGATGTGAAGCTTTCGGCGCCCAAGCTGCTGGTATCGCCCGATGAGGCCAGCAGTCGGGCGGTCAGCGGCCAGGTGAAGCTGGTGAAGACGGGCCAGACTGTGGATGCGAAATTTACCCTCGCCGCGCTTGATGCCAGGGGCAAGAAGCTCAGCACGAAACTGGATGTGGATTTCGCGCTCAAGCAGGGCGAGCAACGCATGCAAGGCAAGCTTGGCACGCCGGTGAGTGTCGACCTTGATGCGCAGAGTGTGCAGCTGACGAAAATTGTTTCGGATCTGAACCTGCCCTCGCCCGTGGCGGGGCAAAAAAGCATGAGTCTGACCCATAGCGGGTCGGCGCGCCTTGACTGGGGCAAGCAGGCATTGGCCGCCGATCTGGTGACGCGGCTCGATGACAGCACCATCCAGTCCAAGTTCAATATCGCCGGTTTTTCGACGCCGAGCATCGGCTTTGATATCGGCATAGACAGGTTGAACCTCGACAAATACCTGCCCCCCCAACAAGCCAAGTCGCCAGCCGCAACAGTCCCGGCCGGGGCGGAAAAGCAGGTAGAAAAACCCATAGATTTATCGGCGTTGAAAGGGCTTAACCTGAACGGCGGCCTGCGTGTTGGTTTGCTGGTGGCGCACGGGGTCAAGGTCGAAAAATTGCAGATTGGTGTGCATGCCGCTGGCGGCAAGCTCGATCTCAATCCTATTTCGGCCAGCCTTTACCAGGGCACCCTGCTCGGCAGCGCCAGTGCGAACGCCAATGGCACCCTGTTCAGCGTGAAGCAGCAGCTAGCCGGTGTTTCGATCGGGCCGCTGATGCGCGATGCCGCCGGAAAAGATTTTCTCGAAGGCAGGGGCAATGTGCAGATGGACGTGCAGACATCGGGCGCGACGGTGGCGGCCTTGAAAAAAGCGCTCAACGGTACGGCCAGCCTCAACCTCAAGGATGGTGCGCTGAAGGGCATCAATCTGGCGGAGAGCTTCCGCAAGGCCAAAGCGGCGCTGGGCGCCAAGGGCGCGACCGAGCAGGCGGCGAACAAGACCGACAAGACGGACTTCTCCGAGATGAGCGCGAGCTTTGTCATTCGCAACGGCGTGGCGCATAACGAGGATTTGTCGGCCAAGTCGCCCTTCCTGCGCTTGAGCGGGGCCGGTGATATCAATCTTGGCGCCGACACGATGGATTACCTTGCCAAGGCTGCGATCGTCAACAGTGCCGGTGGGCAGGGTGGAAAGGAACTCGACAGCATTAAAGGGCTTACCGTGCCGGTGCGCCTGACCGGCCCGTTTGATTCGCTCAAGTACAGCATCGATTACGCCGCTATGGTGAGCGAATCGGCCAAGCAGCAGGTGCAGCAAAAAGTACAGGAGCAACTCGGTGACAAACTGAAGGGCTTGTTTAAAAGGTGAGTGGAGCACGCGGGGCGCGACCGGCGCCCATGTCTGCCGCCGTAGTGGTACCGGAAGCCACAGAGGCGTTCGCGCTGCGTCTGGTGCGCTGGCAAAAGCAGCATGGCCGCCATGACCTGCCCTGGCAACGCACCACCGATCCGTATCGTGTCTGGCTGTCTGAAATCATGTTGCAGCAGACGCAGGTCACGGCGGTCATACCCTATTACGCGCGGTTTCTGGCGCGCTTTCCCGACTACGCTTCACTTGCCGATGCCAGCGAGGAGCAGGTGATGCAGTTATGGAGCGGGCTTGGCTATTATTCGCGCGCCCGCAACCTGCACAAGGCGGCGCAGGAGATCGTGCGACTGGGTGCTTTCCCGCGCGACCGTGTCGAGATTCAAAGCCTGCCGGGCATCGGGCGCTCGACTGCGGCGGCCATTGCAGCGTTTGCGTTCGGATCGTGCGAGGCCATTCTGGATGGCAATGTAAAGCGCGTGCTGGCGCGGCATTTCGCCGTTGCAGGTTTCCCGGGGCAGAAAGCGGTCGAGCAGCGGCTATGGACGATCGCCGAATCGGTTTTGCCCTCGCATGACATCGAGGCTTACACGCAAGGGGTGATGGATCTGGGGGCGACACTTTGCACGCGCCGTGATCCGCAATGCGGGCGCTGCCCGCTGAGCGCGACCTGCCAGGCCTTGGCGCAGGGCAAGATCGCCGATTATCCGGAACCCAAGCCGGCAAAGGCCATGCCGCAGCGCCATACTTTGATGCTGGTGCTGCAGTCGGAGGGTGCGGTGCTGCTTGAGAAGCGGCCTTCGCCGGGCATCTGGGGCGGGCTTTGGAGTTTCCCCGAATTGGCGGCAGGTGCTGATATCGTTTTACATTGCCAGGACAGGCTGGGCTGCAGGATTGCCGCAGCAGAGCCGCTGGCGCCCCTTGCCCACGGGTTTACGCATTTTCGTCTGGCGATCGAACCCTGGCGCTGCAGGGTAGAAGGGCAAATGCCCGTGCTGCGCGAACAGGGCTACGTCTGGCTGCCGCTGGCGCAGGCGCTGGATGCGGCTATTCCTGTTCCGGTAAAGAAAATTCTTTTGCGCATGCGCGACGCGAAATAGCCGGCGTGCATGTGTGGCCGCTTCGTCTGCCCTGGGGCGTCTAGGCGGCGAATCCCGGCAGGCCGCGCTGGGCTAGAAATTTGTGCAGAATCTCCAGCCGCGTTCCGCAGTCTGTGAGTTCAAGCAGCTTTTGCCTGGCCGCTGGCGGTATCGGGACGACTTCGGACAGTCGGTTGCCGACCCAGACCGCGCTGTCGAAGCGGTGAGGCTGTGCAAACACTTCGGCGTCCTGATCCATCATGATCATTTGCAACAACTGGGCGCACGAGGCAAATGCCGGCGGTATCGCAATGTCGGCATCTTCGGCAATCAATTCGACTTCGGCGCTGATAAGACCCTGCGCATTGACGCTCTGCCCGATGATGCGAAAACGCTGTTCGCCGCGGGTGCGAAGATGCAGCACACCAAGCTGCTGCATGTCCCAGTCGATGATGCGGGCAAGGCAGCCGGTCGGCTCGGGCACCGCCGGTGTGCCCACCTCGTTGCCATCCTTGATCAGGCAGACGCCGAAGGGCAGGCTGCTTTTCATGCGCTCGCGCGTCATGTCCATGTAGCGTGTTTCAAACACGCGAAGCGGCAGCAAGCCATCGGGGAAAAGCACCGTATTGAGCGGAAAGATCGGCAGTCCGGAGAGGGTGCTCACGGCCTTGACGATCTATGGTGGTGGCCGGCGCGGGGCGCGCTGGGCGTGCTCATGAGCGCATCAGCCCTGCGACAATTGGCGATGGCGGACCAGCACCGGCACGCGGCCACGAAAGCACGCCGCAAGCTTTTCGGTGAGATAAACAGAGCGGTGCTGCCCGCCGGTGCAGCCGATGGCGATGGTCAGGTAGGAGCGGTTGTCGCGCAGGTAGTGGGGCAACCAGTTGTCGACAAAGGTGCTTATTTCGCCTAGCAGTTTTGCCACATCCGGGTTGGATTGCATGAATGCTACGACTTGCGCGTCGTTGCCCGTCAGTGGACGCAGCCTGGGATCATAAAAAGGGTTGGGCAAGAAGCGCACGTCGAACACCAGATCCGAGTCAAGCGGTATGCCCTGCTTGTAGCCGAACGACTGGAACAGCACCGTCATGCGCGAGGTGTCGACGTCAAGGAGATCCTTGATCCATCCGCGCAGGGCGTTGGGCTGTGCATCGCTGGTGTCGATGCGGTGCCCCAATTCACCCACCGGTGCCAGCAGTTCGCGTTCGTGGGCGATGCATTCTTCGATGGTCACGTCGCCCTGCGCAAGAGGATGGCGTCTGCGTGTTTCGGTGAAACGCCTTACCAGCGTGTCGTTCTTTGCGTCGAGGAACAGAATGCGCAGATCCATGCCCGACTGCCTGAGCGTGTCCAGGGCGCGTGGCAGGAACTCAAGCGCTTTTCCGCTGCGCGCATCGACACTGATGGCGATTTTTTCGTAGCCGGCTTTGCGCAGGAAATCGGTTGTTTCGGTGAGCAGCAGGATCGGCAGGTTGTCGACGCAATAGTAGCCGCCGTCTTCGAGCGCCTTGATGGCGATGCTTTTGCCCGAACCGGACAAGCCGCTGATGAGTACGAGTTGCATCACTGCAGATTAGCCGAAACAAGGGCCGCGGCGCAAATACCTTGTGTCCGGTGCGCGCCTAACCGTCATTGACCCCATGGGTTCAAGCCTATGGCCGCGTGCGGCGGGGGCGCGCCTGGAGCACGCCCCCGGAACGGCCCGCGTCTCAGCCTTTGAGGCAGGTGCTCATGAACGTTTTGCGGTCCGGGCCGCTGAGATTTTTTTCCTTGGCGTCTTTGTTGCAATTGGCCATTCTTTGCTGCTGCGGTGTTTTTTTCGTTTCTTCTGCGGGCGAGGCTGCAGATTTTTCC
>CAMDRY010000046.1 GCA_945906975.1 Bordetella parapertussis
TTCAAAAATCAAACTAATTTATTCTTCAAAATCCCCGCCAGACGGGACTTTCAAGCCTGTTTTGGTGATTAAAATGTCACCTTTTTCCGGCGCTGCAGGGTTTAGGCGGGCGGCAGTGTGGCGATAAATTCGGCGAGGTGTGCTTGCCACTGCGCGGCACGCAGTGCCGTATAGTGCCCCATCGATTTGGCGCCCGCAGGTACGAGAACATAGCGCGCCGCCGGCATCCGGCGGATTACCGGTTCCACTGATCCGAGTTCCGGTGGATTGAGTTCGTCGTCGGCAAAGTTAATCGCCAGCAGGGGCGCTTTGATATTTTGAAGGATGTCTGTTGGATCGTAAGTGCCGGAGGCCTCAACCTGGTAGAGGCGGTTGTTGGCGTCGCCCTTGCGCGCGTTGGTGACGAACTTTTCGTACAAGGCGTCGGCGGCGGCGCGCGTCGGGGCTAGCTCCTGCAGGCGCACGACGCTTTGGACCATTAGCGCGCCGAAGGGGGCGGTATAGACATAGCGCGAGGGATTGGTGGTGTAGTTGCCGCCGTTCCATTCCGGATCGTTGCGGATGGCTTCGATGGAAATGCGCCGCTGCAGCCAGTTGCGTCCGCTCATTGGCGCCGGCTGGCTCGCCACCGGCACCAGCGCGTCCATGAAGTCGGGGTAGAGACCGGCGAACAGCCAGGTCAGCATGCCGCCCATAGACAGACCAAGAATCATGCGCAGGTGCGCCACGCCGAGGCCTTCGGTAAGCAAGCGGTGCTCGGCGCGGATGATGTCGCGAAAGCTGTAATGCGGGAAGGACGCGCGCAATCCGTCACTGGGTTTGCTCGAGCCGCCAAAACCGATGGCGTCTGGCATCACGATGTAATATTCACTGGCGTCCAGCGCCTGCCCCGGGCCGAATAACTCACCGCCCAGTTCCGCCGTCTGCCAATCCTTGGCCGATCCGGTGGTGTTATGCAGCAGCAGCACGGCATTGGTGATCGCACCCGCGGCGTTGCGCTTTGGCTCGCCCAGCGTGAGGTAGTGCATGCGTAGCTCGGGCAGTGTTTCTCCGCTGGAAAATTCGAAGTCGCGGATGAGGAAGTTGCCTTCTTGTTGTAGGGGTTTGGTCCGCTCGGTCATGCAAGCAATCCTTTTTGTACTTTACGAAAACGTTCGGCGATGGCCGCCTCGCCAGCATGATGGCCGTCGCGCACCCGCCATGCGCCGCGAACCATGACATGGCGCACCAGGCGCTCGGTGCCGCAAAAGAGCAGCGCGTCGGCTATGCCGTCGCCGTGGCGGTCGGCGATATTGAGATGGTTGCCGTCGAGGACAATGAGGTCGGCACGATTTCCCGGGGCGAGGGCGCCGGCAGATTGTCCAAGTGCGCGGGCGCCGCCTTTGGCCGCCTCGCGCCAAAGATTGCTGCCCACGGATGGGGCGGTTTCCGAGGCGGCGATATTACGCCGGCGCAGTGAAAGTCTCTGACCGTATTCAAGCCAGCGCAATTCTTCCACCGGGGATTGCGACACATGGCTGTCGCCGCCTATGGCATAAGCCCCTTGCTTTTCCCGATAGCGGAAAAACGGAAAGATGCCGTCACCGAGGTTGCCCTCGGTGGTGGGGCACAGTCCCACCGTGGCTTTGCTCGCGGCGAGGCGCTCGACTTCGGCGCTGGCGACATGGGTTGCATGCACCAGGCACCAGCGCACGTCCAGTTGTTGGTGCTCGAGCAGCCATTGCACCGGGCGCTGGTCGCTCCAGGTGAGGCAGTCGTTGACCTCCTTAATCTGCTCGGCCACATGGATGTGAATGGGGGCCGTGTTATCGATGGCATTCAGTCCGGCAAGGAGGTCCTTTAGCATGGGCGGGCTCACGGCGCGCAGGCTGTGTGGCGCGACGCCGAAGCGCACACCGGGGTGGCTTTCGCGCATTGACTCGATAATGCGCAGCACATCGGCTGGTTGCGTGGCGAAGCGTTTTTGCGCTGGTCGCAGTGGTGTTTCGCCAAAATCGCCATAGGCGTAGAGCGCCGGCAAAAGCGTCAAGGCGATACCCGAAGCTTCGGCTGCGCGAACGAGGGCCAGGGCCATTTCATTGCGGTTGGCATAAGGTTTGCCATCCGGGGCATTGTGCAGGTAGTGAAACTCCCCGATCGCGGTGTAGCCGTTTTTCAGGTTCTCGACATAAAGCTGGGCGGCGATGGCCTCGACTTCTGCCGGACCCAGCGTCTGCAGGAAACCGTACATCACCTCGCGCCAGGTCCAGAAACTGTCCTCGGCCGATCCCATGCGCTCGGCCAGTCCGGCCATGGCGCGCTGGAAGGCGTGGGAATGCGTATTGCTCATGCCCGGTAGTACCGGCCCGCCGCTGTCCTCGGCTTCACCACGTTTGCCCTTGCGAACGGCCTTTATGTGTCCGGTTTCGTCGATATCGATCAAGACATCGCGCTGCCAGCCTGCAGGGAGAAGCGCCTCTGCCGCGAAAAGTGTTGTCATTTGTCGTTATGATACCCACAGTTGCGGGAGTAGATGGAAACTCCTCAGTCGGATATCGGTTGAGAATCAAGCAACTTTAGCTAAATCGCCAATTCGCCAATTCGCCAATTCGCCAAGTCGCCAGATCGCCAAGTCGAGCGCGGGCGAGCCGGCAATACAGACAGGTGGGGCACTATGTGGGACGCTCTATGGCTTGATGCCCGGATCGTAACGATGCGCGATGGGCGCTATAACAGCATCGAGCGCGGAGCGATCGCTGTGGAGGCGGGGCTTATCGTCTGGCTCGGCCCGCGTGACGGACTGCCGGGGGAAGCGGCGAGACTGGCGCGCGAGGTGCACGATCTGCGCGGTGCCATGCTGACCCCGGGCTTGATCGATTGTCATACCCACCTGGTGTTTGCCGGCAATCGTGCGCGCGAGTTCGAATTGCGACTGCAGGGCGCGAGTGATGCGGACATCGCCCGTGCCGGCGGCGGTATGGTTTCCACTGTAGAGGCAACGCGGGACGCCTCGGACACAGAGCTTGTCAGCGCTGCTGCGCGCAGGTTGCGGCGGCTGATGGATGAGGGGGTGACTTCGGTGGAAATAAAATCCGGCTATGGGCTGGACACGCGCACCGAGCTCAAAATGTTGCGCGCCGCCAAGCTGCTGGGCGAGTCGACGCCCTTGACGGTGAAAAAGACTTTTCTCGGCGCACATGCTCTGCCGCCTGAATTTCAGGGCAGGGCGGACGACTATATTGCGCTGGTGTGCAACGAAATGCTGCCAGCCGCGGCCGAGGCGGGGCTGGTCGACGCGGTGGACGCATTTTGCGAGGGTATCGCCTTCAGTGGGGCGCAGACGGCGCGGGTGTTCGATCGCGCGGCCGAGCTTGGCCTCAGGGTGAAGTTGCACGCCGACCAGTTGTCCGACCTGGGCGGGGCGGAGCTCGCCGCGCGTTACCAAGCCTTGTCCGCCGATCATCTTGAATACACCAGTGAAGCCGGTGTTCGCGCACTCGCCGAGGGCGGCACGGTGGCGGTGTTGCTGCCGGGAGCATTTTATTTCTTGCGTGAAAAACAGGCACCGCCGGTGCAGATGCTGCGCCACCATGGCGTGCCTGTTGCGATTGCCACCGACTGCAACCCCGGTTCTTCGCCCTTGAGTTCCATGCTGTTGGCGATGAACATGGCTTGCACGCTGTTTCGCCTGACACCGGAGGAGGCGCTTGCGGGCGCGACCTGCCATGCCGCACGCGCATTGGGCATGGCCGACAGCCATGGCAGCCTTGCTGTCGGCATGGCGGCTGATTTCGCGATCTGGGATGTGGAGTCGCCGGCGGAGCTCGCCTATGCGATGGGCGTGAATCCGTGTGCGGCAACGGTCAAGGGCGGTGTGAGCCCGACTTTCCAAAGCTGAACATGGCTTCGAGCATGCGCTTGAGTATGGCCGGATGGCGCTTATGAGTACGGCCCCGGGCGCATCAAAGCCGACATGCGCATCGAATTACCTCATCCCAGGCGCTACACGGTCAAGACTACGCCGGCTTTCTCGGATTACAAGGCGGCGCTGACCGAGGAGATTCGTGTCGAGTCGATCAAGACGGTGCAAATGGGTGTTGTTTAGGGGCTGCGCGGCGCCGCAGGGAGGGCGATTGCCCGCGGCAGCGGATTTTTCCGCGTATTTGAATTGAGGCCGGCCGCAATTTCCGGTAGACTCGCTCATCCCTACTGCCTGTAGGCACATGACTAAATACGTTTTCGTTACCGGTGGTGTTGTTTCCTCTCTTGGGAAAGGCATCGCCGCCGCTTCTCTCGCCGCGATTCTCGAATCCCGCGGCCTCACAGTCACCAACATCAAGCTCGACCCCTATATCAACGTTGACCCGGGCACGATGAGTCCGTTTCAGCACGGGGAGGTGTTTGTCACCGAGGATGGCGCAGAGACAGACCTGGATCTTGGCCACTACGAGCGCTTCAGCAAGGCTCGCATGCGCAAGGCGAATAACTTCACGACCGGCCAGATCTACGAGAGCGTGATCAAGAAGGAGCGCCGGGGCGAATACCTTGGACGCACCGTCCAGGTCATCCCGCACATCACCGACGAGATCAAGACCTTCATCAAGAGGGGCGGAGAGGGCGCAGAGGTCGCGATCGTCGAGGTCGGCGGCACGGTCGGCGATATCGAGTCCCTGCCTTTTCTTGAAGCCATTCGCCAGATGGGCATGGAACTGGGTTCCGAGAACACCTGTTACGTGCACCTGACGCTGGTGCCTTACATCGCCTCTGCCGGCGAGATCAAGACCAAGCCGACGCAGCACTCGGTCAAGGAATTACGCCAGATCGGCATCCAGCCGGACACGCTGCTGTGCCGCTCCGACCGGCCGATTCCGGATGAGGAGCGCCGCAAGATTGCGTTGTTCACCAATGTCCCGATGAACGCCGTGATCTCGGTCTGGGACGTCGATTCGATCTACAAGATTCCCTACATGCTCCATCAGCAGATGCTCGATGAGATCGTCTGCCATAAGTTGCACCTGCTGGCGCGGCCCGCAGACCTCAAGGTCTGGAAGAAGCTGGTCGATGCGCTCGAGCACCCCTTGCACGAAGTCACTATTGCGATGGTCGGCAAATATGTCGACCTCACCGACTCCTACAAGTCGCTCAACGAAGCATTGCTGCATGCGGGCATACATACCCAATGCAAGGTGACCATCCGCTACGTCGACTCGGAGGAAATCGAGCGCTGCGGGCTGGTGGATTCGCTGTTTGGCGTCGATGCGGTGCTGGTGCCGGGCGGGTTTGGCGTGCGCGGCGTTGAGGGCAAGATCAAGGCCATACAGTACGCGCGCGAAAACAAGATTCCCTACCTTGGCATCTGCCTTGGCATGCAGTTGGCGGTCATTGAGCATGCCAGGCATAACGCCGGACTGGCCGAGGCCAACAGCACCGAGTTCGATCCCGCGACCCCGCAACCGGTGGTGGCGCTGATTACCGAGTGGCGCGACAAGGACGGTAAAGTCGAGACGCGCGATGCAAACTCGGATCTGGGCGGCACGATGCGGCTTGGCGCGCAGCCGGCCGATATCGTTCCTGGCACCCAGGTCGAGCGTATTTACGGCGGAACACTCATCAGCGAGCGCCACCGCCATCGCTACGAGGTCAATAATCATTACCTGCCGCGGATAGAGGCGGCGGGGCTGGTGGTTTCGGCGCGCGCGCGCGTGAAGAGTGGCGGCGAAGCGCTGTGTGAAATGGTCGAGTTGCCGACCCATCCGTGGTTTATTGGTTGCCAGTTTCACCCGGAGTTTTCTTCGTCACCCCGCGAAAGCCATCCATTGTTCAAGTCGTTCGTTGAAGCCGCCCTCGCGCATCAGAAGGGTGCGTCCGCCCAGCCCCTTTCAGCGGCGGCGTGATGAAGTTGTGCGGATTCGAGGCCGGTCTGGACAAGCCCGTGTTCCTCATCGCCGGCCCCTGTGTCATCGAGTCGCGGGAAATGGCCTTTGACACCGCCGGCAGGCTGAAGGAGATCTGCGCCGTCGTGGGTATGCCCTTCATCTATAAATCCTCATACGACAAAGCCAACCGCAGTTCCGGCAAGTCCTATCGCGGGCTTGGCATGGACAAGGGGCTAGAGATTCTCGCCGCGGTAAAAAAAGAACTCGGCGTGCCGGTGTTGACCGATGTGCACGCCATCGAAGAGATCGCGGCCGTTGCGGCAACGGTTGACGTATTGCAGACGCCGGCCTTTCTTTGCCGTCAGACTGATTTCATTCACGCCGTGGCAAGCGCCGGCAAGCCGGTCAATATCAAGAAGGGGCAGTTTCTCGCGCCCGGTGACATGAAAAACGTGGTCGACAAGGCGCGTGAGGCGAGTGGTTCGGACAACATCATGGTGTGCGAACGCGGCGTCTCTTTCGGCTACAACAATCTGGTTTCCGATATGCGTTCGCTCGCCATCATGCGCGACACCGGTTGCCCGGTGGTGTTCGACGCGACCCACTCGGTGCAATTGCCCGGCGGGCAGGGCACATCGAGCGGAGGGCAGCGTGAATTCGTGCCCGTGCTGGCGCGTGCCGCGGTGGCGGCTGGTATCGCCGGGCTCTTCATGGAAACCCATCCGGACCCGGCCCGAGCCCTGTCCGACGGCCCGAACGCCTGGCCGCTTGGGCTGATGCAATTACTGTTGGAAACGCTCAAAGCGATGGATGACCTGGTCAAGGGGCGCGGACTGGCGGAGCAAGCGCTGTAATCTGTTGAACAAAAAATTCAAACAATAGGTTGAAACATGAGCTCAATCGTTGATGTGGTGGCAAGGGAAATTCTCGATTCGCGTGGCAATCCGACGGTCGAGGCCGACGTGTTGCTTGAATCCGGCGTGATGGGCCGGGCCGCCGTTCCTTCCGGCGCTTCCACCGGCAGCCGCGAGGCACTGGAGTTGCGCGACAAGGATGCGGCGCGGTTTGGCGGCAAGGGTGTCCTCAATGCCATCGAGCATATCAATACCGAGATATCCGAATCGATCATGGGACTGGATGCCACAGAGCAGAGTTTCATCGACCGCAGCCTGATTGAGCTGGACGGTACCGAGAACAAGGGACGGCTGGGGGCGAACGCCCTGCTGGCCGTGTCGATGGCCGTTGCCAAGGCCGCGGCCGAGGAATGCGGGCTGCCGCTGTACCGCTACTTCGGCGGTTCAGGCGAAATGCAAATGCCGGTACCGATGATGAACGTCATCAACGGCGGGGCGCACGCCAACAACAGCCTCGATATGCAGGAATTCATGATCATCCCGGTCGGCGCGCAGAGTTTTCGCGAGGCGGTGCGTTGCGGTGCGGAGATTTTCCAGGTTCTCAAAGGCCTGATCGACGGCCGAGGCATGCCGACAACCGTCGGCGACGAAGGTGGGTTCGCGCCCAACCTGCCCAGCCATGCCGCGGCGCTGGACCTGATTCTTGAAGCCATAGACAAGGCCGGTTACCACGCTGGCACCGACGTCGTGCTTGGACTTGACTGCGCCAGTTCCGAATTCTATAAAAACGGTCGCTATGTGCTCGCGGGCGAGAATCTGCAACTGAGTTCAGGCGAGTTCGTTGATTACCTGGCGACGCTGGCCGACAAGTATCCGATCATCAGCATCGAAGACGGCATGGCTGAAAACGACTGGGACGGCTGGCGCACCCTTACCGAGCGCCTGGGCCGCAAGGTTCAACTGGTGGGCGACGACCTGTTTGTCACCAATACCAAGATACTGCGCGAAGGCATACAGCTTGGAGTGGCCAATTCGATCCTGATCAAGGTCAACCAGATCGGCACCTTGACCGAAACCTTCGCCGCCATAGAGTTGGCAAAGCGCTCCGGCTACACCGCGGTGATTTCGCACCGCTCGGGCGAGACCGAGGACACCACCATTGCAGACATCGCCGTGGGTACCAACGCGCTGCAAATCAAGACCGGTTCGCTGTCGCGTTCCGATCGTATCGCCAAATACAACCAGCTGCTGCGCATCGAAGAGGATCTTGGTGATGCATCCAGCTATCCGGGCCGTGAGGCGTTTTACCAGCTGAGGTAAGCAACGGTGAGAGTCCTTGCCGGCATATTTGCCGGACTGATCGTTCTGGTTCAATACCCGCTCTGGCTGGGCAAGGGCGGCTGGCTCAAGGTCTGGGACATCGACCGGCAGGTCAGCGAGCAAAAAGTCCGCAACGAAAAACTGATGGTGCGCAACGCATCGCTGGATGCCGAGGTTCGCGACCTGAAGCAGGGCTCCGAGGCGATCGAGGAGCGCGCCCGCTACGAGCTGGGCATGGTCAAGCAGGATGAGGTGTTCTTTCAGGTGCTGACCCCGCTGGCTGAAACGCGCAAGCCTTGATGTTGGGCGGCTCCTTCCATATCGATGATGCGCAGGCCTTTGAGCCTGTGTGCAAGGGTTTAGAGTCCCGGAGCCCTCGGGGCACTCCTGGTCCCCGGGGCGGATACATCGTCTTTGATGACGTCCCCGACTGGGCGGGACAGGCCCGCCTTTTCAGCCAATTCAGCCGGTTCAGCAAATTGTCCGGCGGTACACGTTTCGCGGTGCCAGTGCGAACTCGAAAAACTGGATTGTCATGAAAGCGTGAGCGACAGGGCATTTGGCGGTGACCGGTATCCAAGGTAGCGCCCGGCGCCGCGGGTGCTATAACGAGGAGGCAGTATGAAGCTGAAGCAGCAGCAACTCGAGGATTTCGAGCACGATGGCTACCTGTTCTTTCCGTCTTTGTTCAATGCCGATGAGGTGAAGACGCTCATCGATGAGGTACCCTTGCTCTACAGCCAGCAGCGTCCGGAGAACGTACGTGAAAAAGGCAGCGACGCCGTGCGCACCAACTTTGCCGCGCACATGTACAGCGCGCCCTTTGCCCGATTGGGCCGCCATCCGCGCATGATCGATCCGGTGCGGCAGATTTTGGGCGAAGAGCTTTACATGCACCAGTTCAAGATCAACGGCAAGATGGCCTTCGACGGTGATGTCTGGCAGTGGCACCAGGATTACGGCACCTGGAAGAACGACGACCAGATGCCCGAGGCGCGCGCGATGAACATCGCCATCTTTCTTGACGAGGTCAATGAGTTCAACGGACCGCTGATGTTCATCCCGGGCAGCCATAAGCTGGGGGTGATCGACGCCAAGCACGACCTCGCGACCACCAGCTATCCGTTGTGGACCATAGATAACGACAGCATAGGCAAGCTGGTCGGGCGCGGCGGCATCGTCTCGCCCAAGGGGCCGGCCGGGTCGATGATCCTGTTTCACTCCTGCCTCGTGCATGCATCAACTTCGAACCTGTCGCCATGGAACCGGGTCAGTGTCTACCTCAGCTTGTGCGCAGTGTCCAACCACATCCGCCGCTTCAAGCGCCCGGCCTATATCGCTCACCGCGACTTCACGCCTATCACCTGCCTGCCCGATGACTGCCTTATAAAGGAATACGCGGTGGACCTGCCGTGGCAAGACGGCACGCCTGAAGAGGCGCTAAAGTCCGCGCTGGCCGCCTGAAATTCCATGCATGATGGCTGGAAATGCCCGCCAGGCGCGGCTTTCCAGTCGGTCTCCCCTTACCGGAAGTCATCCCAATGAATCTCTACAGCAAATTGCAGCAACGTGCGGCGCAAGGAAACCCCCTGCGTGTCGGCCTGATCGGCGCGGGTAAATTTGGCGCCATGTATCTGGCGCAAGTGCCCAAAACGCCCGGCTTGCACTTGGTCGGTATCGCCGATCTCGCACCCTCCGCGGCCAGGCTTAACCTTGAGCGCGTGGGCTGGAAGCCGGCGCAGTGCTCGGCAGTTTCACTCGATGATGCCCTGGCAAAAGGCAACACCCACCTTGGCGACGACTGGCAGGCGCTGGTGCGTCATCCGGGCGTGGACATCATTGTCGAGTGCACCGGCAATCCGATCGCCGCCGTCGAGCACTGCCTCTACGCTTTCACCAATGGCAAGCACGTGGTCAATGTCACTGTCGAAGCCGACGCGTTTTGCGGCCCGCTGCTGGCGCGCAAGGCCGCCGCTGCCGGCGTGGTCTACAGCCTCGCTTACGGCGATCAGCCGGCCTTGATCTGCGAGCTTGTCGACTGGGCGCGGGCGGCGGGCTTCCCGGTCGTCGCGGCCGGACGCGGCCATAAATGGCTGCCGCATTTTGCGCAGTCGACGCCAGACACCGTGTGGGGACACTACGGACTGACGCCCGAAGTGGCGAAGACCGGCGGTCTAAACCCGAAGATGTTCAATTCTTTTCTTGATGGATCCAAGCCAGCCATCGAAAGTACGGCCGTGTGCAACGCCACCGGACTTGTCGCGCCGCCCGACGGCCTGAGCTATCCGGCGGCATCGGTGGACGACATTCCTTTTGTCTGCCGGCCGATAAGCGAAGGGGGTGTGCTGCATCAAAAAGGCCAGGTCGAGGTTATCTCGTCGCTGGAAAAAGACGGCCGTGTTATTCCCTATGACATCCGCTTTGGCGTGTTTGTCGTATTTGAAGGCGACACCGAATACATTCGCAACTGCTTTAAGGAATATATGGTGCGCACCGACCCGTCGGGCCGTTACGCCTGCCTCTATAAGCGCTGGCATCTGATCGGACTGGAGGTTGGCATCTCGGTCGCATCGGTGGGGCTGCGCGGTGAATCCACGGGCGCGGCGACCTGCTTTAACGCCGACGTCGTTGCCACCGCCAAACGCGATCTGAAGGCCGGCGAAATGCTCGATGGTGAGGGCGGTTACACCGTGCACGGGAAGCTGTTCCAGTCGCGCAAGTCCATCGCTTATGGTGGCTTGCCGCTTGGGCTGGCGCATGAGGTCAAGTTGCTGCGTCCGGTCAGGCAGGGGCAGTCTCTGACCTGGGCTGATGTTGCGATGGACGAAACCCTGCCGGCTTATAAAATCCGGCGCGAAATGGAAACGCTGTTCGCAGGTGATTCAGGCGTCGCGCAGGCGGCGTGAGCGCGCCATCCTGGCAACGCCGACTCAGCGGCTTCGTCGCCCCGTAGAAGAAGTCGGTGCGTCATCCTTCTTTGACAATTCTTTCGCCGCCTCGGCTGCGGCCACCATCGTGGCGCGCGTGTCCGGCGTCTCGAGGCTGATGCGTCCAAGCGCGCCGCTGCGGTAATCGGCCAGCAGCGTCAGTGCAGCCTTTTCAAAATCAGGGCCGACACCCTTGAGCAGGTAGCCGCGTTTTCTGGCGATCGCTTCGATCAAGGCGACGCCGTCGTTGGCCATGCCTGCCGCAGAATCCTGCCCGGTCGGGAAGCCATAGCGCTCGGCCAAGGCCGGCGGGTAACGCAGCAGCAGTAAGTCGGCTAGGAACAGCGCGACCTCGGAGTCGATGTAGGCGCCGGTGCCGACCATGTTGCTTGCGGCGAGCATCAGTCCGTCGCTCTCGTGCTTGATCCGCGGCCACATCAACCCCGGGGTGTCGGTCAGCCAGGCGGTGCTAGACAAGTCGTAGCGGTGCAATAGTTTTGTCACCGCAGGCTCATCGCCGACCTTGGCCGTGCGCTTTTTCATCAGGGCGTTGATCAGCGTTGACTTGCCTACGTTGGGCACCCCCATGATCATCATGCGCAGTGCCTTGAGTTTTCCGGTGCGATGCGGCGCCAGGGCCTGGGCTTCGGCGATGACCTTGGCGGCATCGCCGGGCTTCTTGCACGAGATGGCGATGGCGCGGGTGTTTTTTTGCGCGTTGTAAAAATCCAGCCATTCGCGCGTAACGGCAAGGTCTGCGGTGTCGGCCTTGTTGAGCACGCGCAGACAGGGACGTTGCCGGTGTTCGCGCATGCTCTGGATGACCGGATTGGAACTGGCCATGGGACAGCGCGCATCGAGCACCTCGATCACGACGTCATGCTCCGCCAGGGCTTTTTTGGCCTTGTCGACGGCCTTGACCATGTGCCCCGGGAACCAGTTGATGGACATGCTTTGACGCTCTCTTGCTTGGATTGCTTGGGATTGGAACGGCTTTGCGCCAAGCTTAACAGGCGGGCAGCGTCAGCGCGGCAGACCTTACCACAGCGGCCGCCGGCGCGGCATTCAAGCCGGCTCGGCGCGCGCAGAAATTGGGCACCGGCGTCGGTCGGGCGGGCGCGCTTCGGGTAAAATTCGCCCATACTGGAAAGCGACCCGCCAAGCCAGCAAAGGTGCCCCTGAGACGCAACTCCATAAGACAAAGTCCGAGACATAAAACACCAATGAGGAGATCCGCATGAATTTTCGCAAATTAGTGCAGGCGGCCGCAGCGATTGCGGTATTGGTCGCAGCCGGGCCGCTTGCGGCCCAGACCTACCCGAACAAGTCGGTCAAACTGATCGTTACCTACCCGCCGGGCGGTAGCTCCGACTTGATGTCGCGCATCGTCGGGCAAAAACTGTCCGAATTGTGGGGCCAGCAGGTCATTGTTGAGAGCAAACCGGGTGCCGCAGGCTCTATCGGCATGGAGTTCGCGGCACGACAGTCGCCGGACGGCTACAGTTTCGTGGTGGGCAACATCGGTCCTGCAGCGGTCAACCCGCTGCTGTCGAAAGTGCCCTACGACGTGGAAAAGGATTTCGTACCGGTGTCGCTGATCGCGACCGGCCCCAATGTGCTCGTCGTCCACCCCGG